>NZ_JAMPKJ010000001.1 GCF_039962115.1 Funiculus sociatus GB2-C1
CTTTCTTCTTTTTGTTGTTGTTCCAGTAAAAAATTCTTCATAGGTATAGGCCGCAATCAAGAGTTTAGTACAAATTTACCACAAGTTTGTAAATCCAATAGGACTGCTATAGCATCCTAACTACCCTGGCGGTTGCTATAATTCTTCGCTTCAAGATTTTTCGCATCTTTTCAGGGCGCTATCGTAACCGTAGGAAACGATTTGGTTTGCGCTTAAACTTGATTGCTGGGCTACTCAACTATGAACTGGCACATGCTTCCTGATTCATGCAGGAGGTCTAAGGTACAAAAACGTCGAACCCCCGTTTTCGCTTGCGACCAGATATCCTCAATCCAATTCTGTTCTGGGCAATTAGGAGCAAAGCGAACACAGTGAATTTTCCATTCCTCTTCTGGTAAACCTTGGTTGATTTTGGCTAGAAAGCTCTGGGTTTCCTGGGAACGATAATATCTTGCCCCATCCCAAAAAATCAGCAATCTTTGATGGAGAGACTGGGCTAATAAATAACGCAGGTAATTAATGGTATTTTTGGAGTTACCCGCATCGTAGGCAATGAGTGCGTAATTCTCCTTCCAGATAGTCAACCGCCCCGTAGTATGTCTGCTTGTCTCGTTCATTGACTACTGGGACTGCTATTTCTTGGTCGGTGAGTCCCCAGACATATCCACTTAAGTTTCCTCAGAGCAAATGACATTCATCCACCAGTAATACTCAAGGGCAGTCCTGCTTCGATTTCCTTTCGGTGCCTTGCCCACAGGGTTTTAATCTCTTTTTTTTTAGCCACCGCCTCTGGGTCGGCTTTGGGGTTCAGTTTTGTAGTTTTTTTTCCAACTGATTCCTGCTGCCTCGAACAGCTCGTAATAGCTCTGTTTTGACTCGTAAGTTACTTCATACTCAAAAGCTAATTTATATTCGAGTTCTCCGAGTTCCCAGATATCAATCGTAAAGCAGCCAACTTAATACTTCTTAGAGCTGCTGTTGGCTCAGGTAGCTCTTCCTTCCTTTATGCTTCAGGCGCAGTCCATTTATTCCCTGTTGGTCATAAGAGATGCCAGAAGTAACCGACTTGGATGAACTGCTTTCCCTTTGTTGGCAATGCCGCCCAACAAACTTGCTTATTTGGTGTGCCGTTAATCACAAACAAGCTGGAATTCTGGCATGGGTGATAGGGTGCGCAGTGCAGAAACCTTTAAGCCCTTGTGGCTGCTCGTCAAGTGCTGGCACTGTTTGTTCTATGTCACCGATGGATGGAAGGTCTATCCGATGTTCATTGAGTTGGGCGACCAGAATTATCAGCAAGACCTATATGAGTCGGGTTGAGGGGGCGAACACAAGGGCAGGGGCATTACCTGGCACGGTAGCACCGAAAAACCTTGTACTACTTCTGCCTCAGCCCTTGATGTTGAAGTGTTCGCTTCGCTTGCTGCTCCACTATTTGAAGTATCGAACAGTTCCTCTTTTCGCTTAAATCATTACTCTTTCAGAAACTTCTGGCAAGAAAGCACTTTTTTCTTAAGTCGTAGCTGTAGGGTGCAGGCATTTTTTTTGACGTTTCCTTTTTCTCTATTATCTCCTCACCTTTGCTTGGAGCGCTATACAAGTAAATTTTAAGAGAAAATGTATATGCAATTGGTTAAGGAACCGTTGAGTGGGCAGTTAAACAAATAGCTCGAAGGTTAAAGATTTCCGGGGCACAATGGTTACCCAAAAATGTGAATCAGATGCTAAGACTTCCTGGCGCCTACCTGAGAAAACTCTTACTAGCTTGACATTCTTGCAAAACCGTGATGCACCCACTAGACACAGACTGGGTTTCAATTTTTCGGAGAAGTAAATTGTTGGCACTGGGGGCAGAAATGAGCCGAGCGTCCGGCTAATCTGATTCGTTCAATGGGTGTGTTACAGACTCGACAGGGGACACCAGCGCGGTTATAAACCCAGGCGACACCGCCATAGTTACCGTTGATCCCTTGGACGTTGAGAAAGTTACTAAAGGTTGTTCCTCCAGCATCAATACTGGCTTGCAAAACTTGAATAATTGCTTCGAGGAGACGCGCAATTTGCTTTAGGCTCAGGTTAGTACAGAGTGTTGTTGGTTGAATTTTACTGAGAAATAAAGCTTCATCGGCGTAGATGTTGCCGATTCCAGCCACCAGAGACTGATCGAGCAGGGCAGTTTTAATGGGACGACGACGATTTTGCAGTTTTAGAGCCAGGTACTCAATGGTAAAATCTGCGGAAAAGGGATCTGGTCCTAAATTCTGTAACCCAGTGATGACTCTTTCTGGAGGAGTTCGTGGGGGTACCCACCACATTTTACCGAAGGTTCGCTGGTCAACAAAACGTAATTCTTGTGAAGTGAAGCGATCGCCTTCAGCCGAATCACCTGTAAAAAACAACCGCACTCGCGTATGTTTCTGTAATGGCTCCTGCAAAGGGACCCACAGCAACTGACCAGTCATCCGCAGGTGAACCCCCAACCAGCCTGCGGGGGAAAGTTCAGCAAGCAGGTATTTACCGCGTCGGTGCCACTGGGTAATAACTGAACCTGCAACCTCAGCCAAGAAATCTACAGAGGAAAGGGGGTGGGCAATGGTGCGTTCAAGCAACACATCACCACCCCCAATTTCTTGGTTGAGGGTCAGTTTATTTAGACCCCGACGAACTGTTTCTACTTCAGGCAGTTCTGGCACAACTTAACGCGAGTCAGTTCCCTGATTGGGAGCGCCTTGTACAACCGAGCTACCTTCTCCAGACTCTGGTGCGGCAGCGGGGTTGCCATCAACAACTCGGTTCCCCTGACCTGTTCTGCGAGTACGTTCGTCGATGGTGGTTTGTTTGCCACCGGAAGCGGCCGTAGTAGTTTTCTTGGCTCCTGGCTTCGGCGCTTCAATCTCTAGCACTTCGTTCATACCAAAGTTGTTGGTATTAACACCAGCGTAGTTGACATTATTGAAGCGGACAATTACTGGATATTTGATGCCGCTTTGGTCTACGGATGCAACAGTCCCAGTATCCTGAAACCAGAAAGATTCTTTGCGGAGAATCTGAACTTTTGAACCACGTTGAACCATAAGTGTTTTTTCCCTTACGTCATTAAGCTAAAGCGTACTACTGGATCGGGACTCGCACCAACCATCTAGCCTTTAAGTTTTATTACCGCTCCCGCCAGCGCACTCGGACGAAATGCGCGGGACGCCCCCAGATGTCAGGTGTCGCGGAAATCTCATCAATTGCCAAGTTGAAGGGAATTGATGTTGTAATGTACTTTTGGGCGAGACTACCCAGGTCAGGTGTTAATTGGGCAGCAGCTGTGGCAGCGATGCCCAAACCCAAGATTTGCTCTATAGGACTGCGAGGTAGGATGAGATGGACACCCAAGGCTAGCCCGGCGGTCACGAGCATCCCGACAGACAAATTCGTGCCACAACGGGGATGCACAGCTAGGTTCCATTCGCCGCTGGTGGTGCGCTGGCGGGCGATGCGAACTGCACGATGCAACTCGGAGGTGTTAACTTGACCGTAGATGTAAAAGCCTTGGTCGGTGGATAAACCGCCCAAGGTGTCGTTGTCCATTTGACGGGACATTGAAGCACTTCTTGAGGAATATGAGTTTAAGCGATCGCTCAAAACCCAAACTGTGGCGTGTTCCAAAGCGTGAACCTGACGCAGCATCAGAATTTCTTTCAAGCCGGGAACAAAGTTTAGCTGTTTGAGTAAATCAGCATCTTGTGTGGCTTGAGGGGCGGGAGAATCAAAGCTCCAGAAGTTGCCAGTATAAGAGGAAGCAGAAGCAGTAGTCATAGATCAGAACTACTCCAAACTTGCAGATTGATTAACTGAGATGTTTTTCAACTGTAGCGTTTACGCCTGGAAGTCGTTAGGAAAAAATGGCAATCATGCAAAGGTAAAAGGAAAAAAACAAGAATTCTTCACTTTTGTCTTTTTCCTTTTCTAGGGGCTAGGAGTGTTGGGAGGCGCAGGCTGTGACGCTTCTGGAAGCGACGCGGGTCTAGGTAAGGATAATTCTATGCTGGGGCCGCGATCGTAAATTTCAATGTCCCACTGTCCCGAACGGTTAGATTCAAAGGCTATAAATCGACCATTGCCACTAATTGTCGGATGGCGGACTTCGCCTGAAATATTGTCAGTAATGACTTCAGATTGCAAGGCTTGGCGGTCATAAACGAATACATCTGGCTTGCCTCGCTCCTCGGAGATGTACACAATGTAACGACCATCGGCACTGATGTCTGGTTGTTCCTGAATGATACTGGACTGATTGAGTCCTGGTAAGTTAATCAGGCGACGTTGGCGGACATCATAAAGAAAGATGCCTCGATGGGCTTGGCGGGAGGAGGTAAAGACCAAGTAGCGCCCATCGTAGGATAGCTGGGGTTCTTGCTCGGCAGCTAAGCTATTTAAGGAGGCTCCGAGCAATTGTGGGGGTGGGGTGAGCAAGACACCATTGCTACAACTGCTCAATCCAGCGAATAATCCAACTGCTAAAACTGACAGATAACGAATAATCATTATGGCTAATGGCTAATAGCTATTGACAATTAGCCATTAGCTATTAGCCATTTTAGGAAATCACTTCATCACTAGGCGTTGGCAAGGGGCAGCAGTTAACATCATTTATACAAACCTTTCCCCACTGCAACGCCCAGCGTAGTAGTTCTACACGATTGTTAGTTTTGGTCTTGGTCAAGATATTGCTAATGTGATTATCAACTGTGCGTTTGCTGATTTCTAGCTTCTGGGCAATTTTGTCGTTGGTTAAACCACCAGAAACTAGCTCGATGATTTGCAGTTCGCGATCGGAAAGACTCGCGGGGATATGGGTCTCGCTACTGGACATAAGTATTTCTTCCTTAGTATAACTACTTATTATCTATTTCAATTTTAGAAGATCCTTGGCGGGTAAGCCCGATCCCGACTGGGATTGGGGGCTAGGGGCAAGGAACAAGGAGGACTTGGAAGAATAATTCATTCTTTATCCTTTATCCTTGGGGTAACTTTTTCCTTTTCTGGTAGGCTGAGTTTACGTACACAAGGAGTGCAGCTGTGACTCATCCCCGTGTTCTCTGCCTCGGAGAAATTTTGTTTGATTTGCTAGCCGAGCAATTGGGGCGATCGCTTGAAGATGTCGAATCTTGGACACCATACCCAGGCGGCGCACCAGCTAATGTGGCGTGTGCGCTGGTAAAGTTGGGAACGCCATCTGGATTTATTGGCTGTGTTGGTGAAGATGCGCCGGGAAACGAATTGGTAAAGTTGTTGCAGGATGTAGGTGTAGATACTAAGGGCGTACAGCGCCATCCTACGGCACCAACGCGACAAGTTTATGTTACACGCTCTTTGGAGGGCGATCGCACGTTTGCCGGGTTTGGCGAACTTGATACCACAGAATTTGCTGATACTCACCTGAGTGCGTCTAATCTGCCAGTGGCTTTGTTTGAAGAGGCTGATTTTCTAGTATTGGGGACGCTGGAGTTAGCTTATCCCGATAGTAAGGAAGCGATCGCTCAAGCGCTTAATCTCGCAGATCAGTACGATGTCAAAATTGTATTAGATGTCAATCGGCGCGATATGTTTTGGCCTGACCCTAGCGTATCTAAGCCTCTGATTTTAGAACTCTTAAAGCACGTCGATTTCCTCAAGGTTGCTGAAGAAGAAGCCGAATGGCTATTTGACACAATGGATGCTGGTGCTATTACTTATCGTCTGGACTCAGTAGAAGGCGTTTTAGTGACTGCTGGGGAAAAAGGTTGTGCATACTGTCTGGGTGAAAATGAAGGTAGGCTGGCTGCTTTTTCCGTCCCGGTGGTGGATACAACAGGTGCGGGTGATGGGTTTGTTGCTGGTTTCATCCATCAGTTGTGTCAACATGGCATCAAAAGTCTTACCGATGCAGAAATGGCTAAGCGTGTGGTGACATATGCTAGTGCGGTGGGGGCGACGTGTGCAATGAAGCCGGGAGCGATCGCTTCCCAGCCAACAGCAGCCCAAGTGGAAGAGTTTCTGGGAAAAATGAAGGATGAAGGATGAATTAATTCAGCCTTCTGAAATGCTGCTGCGAAGTTTAATTGCTAGTCGCATCGCAGAAAGTCCCGAAAGGCGCATCACTTTTGCACAATATATGGAGTGGGTGCTGTACGAACCGCAGCACGGCTACTATGCTACTAATGCGGTTAATATTGGGGCGGAGGGTGACTTTTTTACTTCCCCTCACCTGGGTGCTGACTTTGGCGAATTACTAGCTGAACAATTCGCCGAAATGTGGGATATTCTAGGGAATCCGGTGCCTTTTACCCTTGTGGAAATGGGCGCTGGTGCGGGAATCTTGGCGGCAGATATTTTACGCTATTTGCAACAACACTATCCAGAAATTTTTGAGGTTTTGGAGTACGTTATTGTTGAAATTGCCCCTGGGTTAATTTCTCAACAACAGCAAGTTTTACAGAATATGCTGGGTAAAACTGCTGCCTTAGTAAGGTGGTGTTCTCTAGAAGAAATACCGAAAAACTCTATTGTCGGCTGCTTTTTTTCTAATGAGTTGGTGGATGCGTTACCAGTGCATCAGTTTGCTATTGAAGAAGGGCAAATTCGGGAAGTTTATGTTACTTCGAGGGATGGAGTGACTTTCGAGGAAGTGACGGGCGTTCCTTCGACACCAAAGCTGACAGAATATTTTGACTTGGTGGGGATTGAATTACCTTCTAGTGTTTATGCAGATGGGTATCGCAGTGAAATTAATTTAGCAGCTTATAACTGGCTGAGTACAGTCGCCGAAGCGCTACAACGTGGGTATCTTTTAACAATTGATTATGGCTATCCGGCGACTCGTTATTATAGTCTAGGGCGGAGACAGGGGACGCTACAGTGCTATTACCGCCATATGCACCATGACAACCCTTATATAAATATTGGGCAGCAGGACATCACAGCTCATGTGGATTTTACGGCTCTGGAGCGCTGGGGCGATCGCTTGCAATTGCCAAAGTTGGGTTTTACTCAGCAAGGGTTATTTTTGATGGCGTTGGGTTTGGGCGATCGCATTGCTGCCCTTTCCACAGGGGGAGAAAATATCGTTAAGTCGCAAGGCATTTCTGGTTTACTCCGCTGTCGAGATACGCTACACCAGCTAATTGATCCAATGGGTTTGGGCAATTTTGGGGTATTGGTGCAAACCAAAGGGTTGCGGGAGGAGGAAAGGGCGCGAAGTCTCAAAGGTTTAAAAATGCCATTGATGTGATAAGTAAGCGATGCAAGAGAAAGTTTTATTTACCTTTGCACCTTCTTTGGGGGATTTTTAAATAATGGAGATCTATTTTAAAACAATTTAAATGTTATTTCTTCCTTATCAAAAACATGATATCAGAGAAAAACGGCTAAAGTCAATGCCTAACTTAACTTTTTATTTCCATTGCCACAGCAACTAAATCCTCAATTTTCTTAATATTTGGATCGCCAGCTAAATAACCAATTCCGCGATGCAAATGGAGGCGAAATTGATTAGCTAAAGTTTCTCGTTCAGTACCTAAGCCATCATTGTGACAGCGTTGTTTCAGGGCGATTAACAAAATATCAGACATTTCTCCGCCAAAGACGCGCCATGTCATCTCGACATTGCTATCAGCAGGAATTGGCACTGGTGAAGGAATACTTGGTTCGGAGAGAGAACGACAAAACGCCCAACGGCAAAGGATATTCCACTGCTCTATTTTAGTGCTGCGCTTTAGCTTAGTGAGCTGCTCTTTGGCAGTTT
Organism: Funiculus sociatus GB2-C1; assembly: GCF_039962115.1. NCBI lineage: Bacteria > Bacillati > Cyanobacteriota > Cyanophyceae > Coleofasciculales > Coleofasciculaceae > Funiculus > Funiculus sociatus. The sequence goes on from NZ_JAMPKJ010000001.1 coordinate 7,772, forward strand.
GGGAAAGTTTAATTCTGTCAAGTGGTGGTTCCATGAGAAAGTGGCTCGGCTGTAGTAAAAGAAGAGATATGCTTATGAGAGTGGTGACGCTCCCGCTTATGGGGGAAGCGGGAAGCTGAGTTAATTAAGTGCGAACCCCTCACAAGGGTCGTCCCTTTGGAACATCGCTGGTATATTCTTTACATTTAAGCAGGAGTTCTTAAAGATTGTGCAAAAAATGACTTGATCGATTGCACAGTTATGGTGAGCGAGTCAATAATGGTGACATAGGGAATTTACCCAAACGTACTCAAATAAGGTTTCAGAGGCGGGTTTCAAACCCCGCTTCTTCTGTTTAATTTTGTAGCCAATCCCAGGTTAAGCGGACTCGGTTGGATGAGACGGCGCGAGGTTGGATTAGTCCCAGAAATAACCTGGTTCTATTACCGTCTGCTGTTTAGCGGAGTCGTATTTTAAGAGATATTCACGAGCGATCGCTTCATTTTCGTGCAATTTATCAACCTCATTTTTTCCTATCTCAGTATCAGTAGAAAGTAATATTACCTGATGACTGGCTGAGGGAAAGTATCTCTCTACCAAATTAGCTCTATGTGAGGAATCTAAACGTCCGAGAGGCGTATCAATTGCCACTGGCAAATTGCGCCCGGAAACCCGCGCTAATCCCCACAGAAAACTGATGGCTAGTAGTTGTTTCTCCCCGGCTGAAAGGCGATGTTTAGGTACTGACTTACCCTGTAAATCGTAAAGGGAAAGGCTGAAGCTGTTGGTGTCAATTGCCACGCGATGCACTAAATCTGATTTGTGCAAAAGATATCGAAAACACTCTGTCACCTCAACTTCTAATTTATTGAGTTTTCTCAACGTCAATCGTTCGCGGAAAACCTTGAGTGTTTCTTGAACTTTAGCAGATGCAGCAATAATATGCTCGTTATTTTTTCGATCAATATTTTGCTCAGTATATTGTTTTAAGTCCTTTTTTAACTTAGCGATCGCAGCGTCTAATTCAACTAAACGACGATTAGCTGTTTCATATGCGGCCTTAGCTTCAGCAACTTTATTTTGTGCTTCTTTAAGTGCTACAAGCAGATGATTATAATCTTCAGGTGATGCAGCAGTCTGTATTTGCCTTTCCAGCCTTATAATATCTTCTTCTTTATTTTTAATAATTCCTATTTGCTGCTTTGCGAGATTTTTGGCATTTTGCAAGTAGTAAAGGATATTACCCAATTGGCTCAAGCTTTCAGTATCAGCTAATAACCACAGTTTTTCAGGCTGGATAAAATGTGAATTCAATGTATCTACATCTTGGTCAAGAAAAGTTTTAATTTTTTCAATTTCTTCTTCTGAAATACCCACCTGACTAATCCAATTCAGCAGGCGCTTATCCCGTTCAAACAATATATCCCGTGCATTTTGTGCCTGTTGAATGCGAAATTCTTTTTCTGCTTGGGTTTGTGCCTGAGTAAGTAAAGGTTCAATCAAGGCTAGCGGTAAAACATCTGCCGCTAAGTCACACATTCCTTGACGAGCTTCATCAGCTTCCGCTGTCTTTTGGTGACGCTGTTTATCTAGCTGGCTACGTTCTCCTGCAATTTTACCTCCTTCAGATATGAATTTATCAAAAGCTTCTTGCTGCTCTTTTTCGCTTTCATCCAACTTCTTTTTTATAGTCTTTAAATTTCCTATTTGCCCATCATATTCTTCTTGTTGGTGCTTTAGCTTTTGTTCCATCTCCTCTAAGTTGGCTAAGTCTTGAGTATCTGCCAGCTCCTTACGTTTGCGGTTGACTAATATTTCTAAATCACTGGATAAACGTTCAGCCAGTTCTAGCCCTAAAAGTCCGCGAATCGCATCAACTACAATAGGTGGGGGTGTTTCCTGTTCTGCAAGTTCTTTAACTTGTTCGCCATCAAATAGAAATAAGTTAGAGATCCCTAATGGCAGTAAATTTTCAATATAATCGTCCCAAGTATTAACTAGCTCTATTCTTAGCCAATCGTCCTTTTTGGCGATATCTAATTCCAAAATTCCTAAATGGTCTTTACCATCTTTAGGATTTCTTTCCCAAGTTCTTACGATGCGGTAAATTACAGGTTTGTCATTTTCAATGTGTTCAAAAGCCAACTCAACGCGGGTTTTTTCAGATGGTAGAGTGTGGCTGTTAACGCACTGGGAGAGAAAATCGCTATAGCTCAAGTTGCCGCGAGTGGAACATTGAGCGCGATGTCCATAAAGCGCGAGGCGAATAGCATCCATTAAGGTAGTCTTTCCGCCGCCATTCATCCCACCTAATAAAATAATTGGGCGACGAGAATTGTCATCAACTTGTGGATAAAGATTGATAACTTGATGTCCGCGGTAGGGGCCAAAATTTTGCAGTACGAGTTCAAGAAATATCATTTGACAAATGCCTTGGCAAGTTTCTTCCAGGCTCAGCGTGGGAATGTACTCAGGAAGCTGGAGCCTCCCGAAATTTAATTATTTGCCAGAGCCTAAACGTAAAGGTTTCCCAGTCAGAGTCTGGGAGGTCAGTTAATTTCCATCATCTATATTTCTGGCTTGGAATTTGATACTTGCCCAAGTTTCTTGTTTTACAGTTTCACTGTTATCTTCATCGACAGCATCCCCCAAGGTTAGCTGTTTTACCTTGGGAATATTGCCTTCATGAACTGCTGTTTTTAGATCGCGTTTCAAGTGGGCGTTTTTTATCGCTTCTTCTGGCGATCGCGAACTCGTCTCAAAGCATTTCTCTAGAGTGTCGTATATCCCGACGCGGCGAGACTTCTTGCGATACTCGTGTTCTGTGCCTAGCAGCTTCGCGATGAGTTCCAAGTGCATCTTATCGTCGTCGCAGATTTCCTCTAGCACAGCCCATTCATCGCTACCTAATAAACTATTGCCAGCACCAGGACGCGGATCTTTGAAAGGTTCGCCTGTGACTTCCTCATAGATGCGAGGTAAACTATCATCAAACTCGTGTCTTTCTTCTAACCAGATGCGACGAATTTCGCTCATTTCTTCTATTGTAATTAGCGTAATGTCACGCATATTTTCTGGTGCTGTGCGCTGGATTTGTGTTTGAACAGTAAGGAGTTTTCTAAGCCAATCCTCCCGCGCTTCTTTAAGATAGGGGCCAGGAATAGGCTCAACCGATATCTCACCCTCTAAGTTGCGCTCATAGAGTTGCACTTCACCAGTTCTCCGCCGGAAATCACGGCGCTCACGGTTTTCTTCAGCATCTAATTCCATACGGAAATCAAGTAGAGGTTGCATCCACTCTTTCTCTTCGTCATTCTGAATCATTGCTGTCAGTGATTTATCCTGACTAACCATTGTGCAAACCCAGCAACCAAAACGAGAGCTACCACAACTAGGAGTAGATGTATCAACAACTAAAGGACATTCATTATCAGCGGTAGCACCCCGATACAGGGCGAATAAGTCTTTGTTACTGTATCCCCAAGGGTTTTGCCACTGCATTAGATAAATCCAAACTTCGTCGTTCTCCCAGTCTTCAATAGGGCTATAAACCAGGGAGTTGGGCAAGTTCATGTTAGGGCTGAGGTGATCGCGTACCCGTTGAGCTTCCATTTTTTTCATTCTGTTAGCACGTTTTGTGCTTTCAGCTTTGCGAGTACCCAAGACAAGAATGGCTTCACCGCTGGAGCGAATAACATTACGAATAAAGCGGTTAGAGGGATTAATTTTGAGGCGTTCTGTACACCAGCGAAATTTTCCTCGCGGCGCTGGATACCCTTTACCAATCAAACCTACCCAAAATGTCTCTTTGAATTCTGGTTGTAGCAGATGGGGTTCAAAGGGCAGTCCTTGCGCTTCAGCCTCAGACTTCATCTGTTTAAGGGAATTGCGTACCCAGGCAGCAACTATTGGGTTCTCTACCAGCGTGTCTGTTGTGATAACATATATCGTCTTAGTCCGCTTTTCGGGCGGGAGGGAAGCGATCGCATTCCAGATCAACTGTAAGGTTGCACTAGAATCTTTCCCGCCACTATAGCCGACACACCAAGGTATTTCGTCTAAGCAGTATAACTCTTGGATTTCAGTGGTGAGAGCTTGGATATCATCCACTAATTCTGCCACAGTACGCGCTGGCTGATTTTTATTTTCTTGCTGTTGCGTTGTAGCCATTTCTCCCTACCTACCAAAACATGAGTATTCTTCACCCAACAATATCTACTGCAAGGGTAACTTCTGTATTTTAAAGCTTAAAGGTTTTTAAAAACCTATATCTTAGCACGGACTTTTTTAGAAAATTAAGCTGTACTACCCCATACTCTGAAAGCCAATCACTATGAATGACAGTGCATTTGACCCGACCGCTGATGTCCCTAGCGAATACCAGAAGGGGGAAATCCGAGATCAACAGATACTCGCTGTCCTGCTGGAGAACTATCTTGGGAGGAACGATCAGATTTTCGTTCAGAAAACTGAGATGGGTGGTATTGAGGCTTATGTAGGCTCTGTCACCCTGGAATGGTTTGCAAATCGGGTTAACTTCGCCTCTTGCTTACCCCTGCTTCAGAAAAAATACAATCCAGAGACGGGTAACATCGAGATTGACGCGGATAGCATTGATGAAATTCAGCAGCGTCCGCTTGATTGGTCGCGTCAAGCACCCCTAGTGCAGTATTTGGCGGCTCGGAAAAATCACAAGTTTCCGCCAGTTCTCGTAGTTATTAACCAACCTTGGGTGGATACTCCCAAAGCTGGTGAGTGGGATAGCCACAGACGAGCCACAAAATCTACTACCGAATTCACGCCACTGGATAAAGATGGTAAAGTCGGTTTGCTCAACCTTTCTGAGGCGGATGTAACCGTTTATGCGCTGGATGGTCAACATCGACTGATGGGGGTGCAGGGTTTGATGGAGTTGATTAGAACTGGTAAACTCCAACGGTACAAAAAGGATAAAACTCCTTACGACACTTTCATTACGCTTGCTGACTTGATAGAACAGTATCAAGTCGAACCTGCTTATCTGCAAAGCTTACCCAAGGAAAAAATTGGTATTGAGTTCATCTGCGCGATCGCTGCTGGGGAAACCCACGAACAAGCAAGGCGACGGGTGAGATCGCTCTTTGTTCATGTCAACCTGATGGCTACACCTTTGAGCAAAGGACAGTTAGCACAGCTGAATGAGGATGATGGGTTTTCGATTGTTGCTAGAAAAATCGCTGTAACCCATCCGCTTTTGCAACAGCACTCAGATCGCAAGCCCCGCGTTAATTGGAATAGTGCGACTGTTGCAGCGAAGTCAACGGTTTTGACGACGTTACAAGCTCTCAAAGAGATGTCTGAGCGATATTTGGGGCAAAAATTTCCTCACTGGAAACCCTTGGAAAAAGGTCTAATTGCCATGCGGCCGGAGGATGAGGAACTGAAGGAGGGAATAGAGGATTTTCAGAAGCTTTTCGATAATTTGGCAAACCTTCCAAGTTATCAGATACTCGAAGACATGGATACGCCGGAATTACGACGCTTCAGCTTTGAGAAGGATGGCGGTGAGGGAAATATGCTTTTCCGTCCTGTTGGTCAAGTGGCTTTAGTTCAAGCTTTGGGAATCTTGGTATTTAGGAAAGGTTTATCGCTGGAAGACATTTTTAAGAAGCTGCGGAAGTTCGACCTGGAAGGCGGATTTAGTGGTATGGAGTACCCGCAATCTCTGTGGTATGGGGTTTTATATGACCCAAATAAAAAGCGGGTGCAGGTTTCTGGAAGGGATTTGGCGGCGAGGTTAGTAGTTTACATCTTGGGTGGAATTCAGGATCAGATGGAACGTGCGGAACTTCGCAAGGCTCTGGCTGATGCAAGAACTATTGAAAAACAAACGATGGGCTTTGATGGTAAGTTTGTTGAACCGAAAGCAGTAGGGCTTCCACCAGTCCTTTAACACGCCGAGTCAATGGGGTGTTTCTGAGTATGGAGTAGTTCCGGGTAAGACTTGGATCTCAGATACACTCCAATCAACTAAAATTAAACATGAAGTCTTTTATGTTAATCAATGAATGGTACTAATCCAGGACAGGAACTACGCAACTTTTTAAAAGAGCTTTATCCTCATAATTATAACAATACAGATTTTAAGGAAATAGAATCTTTTATTTCAGAAATTGACAGCGCTTTAATAGCTAATGGTAATTTTTTTCAAATAGTTTATGAAAGCAGTATAAATTATATGGTAAGGAGATTTATAAATACTGCTGAGTATTTAAAAAGGAAGTATGAATCAGACGAGTTTCCACCAGAAAAATTTGTAGAGGAGCTTAGACGTTTCATTATAAAAGCAACCCGTATTCCACGAGACAAAACCGAAAAACTTTTAGTTTTATTACAGGCTTGTCTTCAGTCAAAAGGCAGAAAAGTAAAACCACCTCGTAAGAAACGCCTGCTCAAAGAATATCAGGCTAAAAATGAACTGCGTTGTTATATTTGTGGCAAGGATTTAGATGAACAGGAATCAGAGATTGAACATATATGGCCAAGAACGATGGGTGGTGCTACTGAAGATTTCAACCTCAAAATATCTTGTTCTATTTGCAACGATAAAAAACAGCACTATATTGATGCAAGTGACTTTCACTATGAACAAATATGCTTGGTAAGTGATAAGAGTGATGAAAACTTTTCTAAGGAAATGAAAAAAGAGTATAGAATAGCGGTATGGGCAAAAAGTGATTATAGTTGCACAGTATGTGGAGAGCCAGCTTCAATTGTGGGTACATTAAATTTTGGTCGCATCAACCCAGATGACAGCTGGCACTTTCTTAACACTGAAGCCTATTGCGATGAACATACTCCAGAATAAGTTTTTAACTAGACATAATGAGGAGGTTTTTGTGGAAGATAGAATTTACTTTGGTTGTTTTGTAAGGCAACGCATAGATAAGAATACTACTCCTTTCTTTGTATTTTATGCTCGTGTAAAAGATATTAAGCAGTGGGCTAGAGTTCGGCGAGTGGAAGATTCTACAGACGGTACCCAACGCTTGTTACGAGAAACTAGAAGCAAGGCAATAACTAGATTTGTAAAATCTGGCTTCAATAATACCATTCCTAATAATATTCTTTTGGCATTTGAGCCTGACAAAGCAAAATTTTCTTCTTTAGAAGAAAAGTTATCTGGATGTCTTTCTGAAGCTAACTTTCATAATGGTTGTGAACAACAGATGGAATGGGGAACACTTGAGTTCTCCTGTAATACTTCTGGAAATGACTATTGTGCATATGTAGTAGATGGACAACATCGCCTCTATGGTTTGTCAGAGTTTGATTCTGAAGATTTACCTATACTTGTTGTGAGCTTGGTCAATGCTAGTATAGAAGAACAGGCATTTCAGTTCATAGTGATAAATAATAAAGCTGTAAGAGTTCCTACAAATAATGTTAAGGCTATAATTGCTAATTTAAATGAAGAAGAACTTCAAAATCGCCTTTTAAAAGCGGGCGTAAAATATGGAAATACATCACCTACACTCCGAGATGTCAATGATCTAGATATAAGCCCTTTTCAAAATTTACTTAAGTGGCCATACAATAAAGAGGGTAATCAATTAGTTGAAATTGCAGCAATAGAACAATCTATAAAATATTTAAGAGCAATGTTTACATTTTTGGATGAGGATGAAGATTCTTTAGTTGAGATTTTTTGTGCTATATGGCGAGTTATAAAAGACAACTATACAGAATTATGGGGTAAAGAAAACACATTCATGAAGAAAGTAAATATCAATGCCTTGAATGAGTTCATTACTGATCGTTTGAAGTTTGCATGGGAATTAAGCCTTGTAGATATTTTTAATTCTGAACAATTAGAAACACAGGTTTTACATATTGTTAAATTACTTCCTCAAGAGTTTTGGAAAGCAGAATGGACTATTAAGCTTCAAGATAGTGCTAATGTGAGAAAACAAATAAAAGAAGATTTGTCAACGTTAGCAGACAATTGCAGGCTAAGAAGGCCTTGGAACGAAGATTTAAATTTACCTATAACAGAAGGGTAATGACCCAACGATTTCAAAGATTAGTTCAAGACAAAAACTTGCTCAAGTCAAATTCCTCGTCTTGCTGCTCTTTGTACGTTCGTTCATAACTTAAAAATAATAAAATTCGCTCTGAATAATCTACTGATCCGCGCAACTCATTTTGCAGGATCTCTAGTCCACCATTAGCGTACTCTTCAAAGATATGATTGCGTTTAGCTTCATATTCTTCTTCATTAAGGGATAAAATTTTTATATCTTGAGTTTCAGTAATGCCTAATAATTTGATTACCCAATCATGACCCATTGTTGCAAAATACTCTAACCTAATGGGAGAAGGTTCTCTTTTAGAAATTTCCCCTAAAGGTACACGCTTTTTATGCTTTGCACCTAAAGCTGCTGCAAACACGATCGCATCAGCATAGGTTTGGAAAGGTCCTGTTGCACCATCTGCCGATGTTAAAGCCTTCACTAAATCTGCTTTATCTTTAGCAACTCTAATTCTGCCCGTTTCAGCCATTTTATAAATATATGGTTTTTTGACATCTTAACTGAAAGCTGGAAGCGATCGCATTCTCCCAAAATACGCGATCGCATCCATCACCCAAATAACGCGATCGCTATCCCCAAGCCGTATTTAAACTTTTATAACAAATGTGTCAGAAGTTTTTGAGGATGCGATCGCATTTGAATCATCCTGCCGTTTTCACAGTCAAAACCTGCGGTGGAGTAGAATCTGGGGGATAAAGAAAGTCTACCCGTACTTGCCTTTTTTCGCCTGGTGGCATCTTCAGCGTTACCAGCGGTTCACCAGGTTGTCCGCGTCGCTGTACCAGATGAACGTAGCGCGTTTTTCCAACTTTATTATCATCACTATAACTTACCCTCACTGTACCTCTAAAAAACACTTGATTAACTCGTGGATTTAAGAACAGAAGCCTGTCTCTACCACCTTCATCTTTCAACGGTGTTTGTACCGATACAGTAACAGTTTTGGTTTGATTTGTAGAGTTATTCAGGGGTAAACTAAGATTGTATTCTACTCCATAGTTACTATGGGCAAAATATGCCGTATCCGAATATCTAGCTAACATCGGAGCGCTTTGAATTTGCCCAGTACCAAGGGTAATTAAATGTAGAGTACCTAAAGGATAAGAAATTGCTTTTCCTGGTGGAGGAATGCTCAAATCCGAACTATTATTATCAGTAATTTGAGCCTGCCACTGCGCCCCTTGAGAGACACCCGCCACGCGACTGAAAATGGTTGGTTCTCTGGGCGGATCTAAAGGCGTGGGAACTGGATCGCGCTTTCCTGCTAAACTGCCTGTATCGAGTAACTTTTGCCACTCTGCTAAGGTGGGCGGACGACTGGAATTCTTGGCTAAGTTGGCGACATAGACAGCGCGATCGCTCGACAACCGCATCATCGTCGTGCGACCATTTGATGAAGGAGCCTGCACTGGAATTGCCCGATTCATCAACATTACCGATTGTCCAGGGGGTACTACCAACTTTTCGGGAAAATTCGACTGTCTAACTCCCCGCAACACATCATTCATAGTACGACTGCCAGGGCCAGAATAGACTGTTCCATTGGGATTTTCTACGATGTCGGGTAAAGCTATAAAAGGCGCTTCTGGAGTAGAGAGATAACTAGCAGCTTGCAACACTTCCACAGTGGCGGGTTGATCGCCTGGATTGTGGACAATTATGCCTTGATATAAAGTGCTATTTTGAGTTTCCGATCTGGCGATGTGGTGAGAAAATATATCAAATCGCCCTTGAAAGGGAAAGTTTAAATGTGCTTGGGGTACTTGTTTACCAGTTGGGGGAAAGGTAGAAAGCAAAATACCTTCAGTTGTCACAAGTTCGGGGCTATTACTATTAAACGTGGGAACGGTATCGAGTTTTCCCGGTAAAGTCCGCACTTCCATCGGTTGCACTTCCACCCCGGCGATGTATTGTGGCGGTACAGCATATATATTTAACGCCCGGCACATCAACGCTGCGACTTCCCCACGAGTGGCAGTTTGATTAGGTTTTAGCTGTTTGACATTAGGATAGTTGACGACGATGCTGTTAACTGCGGCGGATGCGATCGCATTCTTGGCATATTCTGGAATCTGTGCGGCATCGTTAAAATACTGCCCAAGAGTTTGAGTCGGATTTTCCGGGATACTATAATTTTTAGCACCAGCCACAACGCCTACAGCTTGCGATCGCGGGATAGCTTGGTTGGGTTGAAAAACTCCGCCTGGATAGCCGGAAAAAAAGCCTCGTCTGTAAGCATTTTGAATTGCATTATGCGCCCAGTAACTCGTAGGCACATCTTTAAAACTCGTGCCATTGCGCTTTATTGGTGCATCGGGAAAAGCATTCAGCATCAACACGGCAAATTCAGCGCGAGTGATAGTAGCGTTGGGGCGAAAAGTGCCATCTGGGTAGCCACTGACTAGCTTTCGCGGTGCCATCTGGCTGATACATTCTTTCGCCCAATGGCTGTTAATGTCACTAAAGGCGGCTTGATTAGGAGTTGCGATCAATAGGGAAGCGAAAAGCAGGGAACCAACGAAAGGATGTGTTAGGACTTTGAGACTTTTACTCATGAAAATGTTTTTATGTCAACTAAAATAAAAGAAGTATTTTTACGCTTTCTCGTTCCCTTACTTAAGGCTGATAACGAGGGAAGGAATGCGATCGCGCTGTTTTAATTTTTGCTAAATCTTTGGAGTAACCAGCGAGTAATTGCCCCATCATCCTCTGTTTGACTCCGTTGCAGTGCTTCTTTAACTAAAGCTATTTCTAATCCTGGTAATACTAGCGACTCGTGTATTTCACCGCTGCGTCCTTCAGAGATAGAGAATGCGATCGCATCCCTTAAATTAGCATCAACAACCCAATATTCCCCTACTCCCGAACGTTCGTATAATAACCGCTTTCGCCCCAAATCATCACTAATAGTAGATGCACCGATTTCTACCGCCAACGTAGGGGGATCGTACTCATTCAAATCAACAGGTGAATTAGTTTCAGGAGGTATCTTCAATTCCGAACCGATGTAGAAAGCCAAGTCAGGTTGAAATTCATCTAAACCTGCTTTTCTAAAACTGGTATTTGTGAACACAACAATTGGAATATTTTTAATAGTTGCATAAAGAAGAATAATGTAGGAAACAATTGAATTTTGTCGTCCGTGTCGAGGCCCTACTGCTGCCATTTCAATCCTCATGTACCCTTTATGGTAATAGAACCTTCCTTTGTCATAATCTGGGCTATTAGCAAATACTAAAAACTCATCCCAACTGGCTTTTACCCAGGTATCTGTCACCAAATCCTGCACATTAGGCGCTGAACTAGAAACCATAATCGACCTCTACAATTTCCGTATATTCAAACTCATTCGGGCTTTGCCGCACCAAAGAATATATATTTCCATTTATCTCAATTGAATCTTGTTCGCAGTCAGGTTTAGAAGAATAATAAATCAATACATACTCTCTACCTATTCTATCGGCTATTTCTTCGGCAACTTCACCCCGCCACTGAGTTTTTGTCACCAACACTACCAATTGATTTGCTAATTTTGGAATTATCTTAGCAATTTGTCGCCGATAAATTTCATCCAAACTGCCAAACGGAGAATCCATCACAATCGGGAAGGTGTTGCTGTCTGGAACCATCAGCATTTTGTTTTGGCTCCATTCTCGCACCTTGTCAATAATGCTACCGATAAACGATAGACTGAGAATTTGATTTTCGCCCGTAGAAGCCGCAACAGGAGCATCTAAACCTGCGGTATTTTCCACTAGAGTCAGCTCGTATTTCTCGCTAATTCTGGGGATGTAAGGCGTAAAAGAAATGTCCGTAAATATTTGTTGTACTCTTTTCTCTAACTCTAAGCGAAACTGTTGTTCTTGCAATATCTTCACTTTCGTTAAACGTTCAATTGCCTCTTGAGTTGCAGCAATGCGTCGCTGAGCTAATGCTTGCTTTTCCTCATTCATTTTATGTTTAGAAATTTGTTTCCCTAAGTCTTCAATTTCAGCTTTTAAATTTATAACTTGCTGCTGATTTCCTCCTTGATCTAGCGTTAGCTCTAAAATTCTGGATTCAATTTCATCCAACCGTTTTTGTAGGTTGCGAATATCATCACTTGGATCTTTTCTCAATTTTTCTTGAATTTTATCTAATTCCGCTTCTATCTGAGAAATATCTTGTCTAAATTTACTAATATTAGCTTGCTCTCTGTCAATTTCTTCCCAAAAAGCCGGAGCTTGCTTATCAATTTCATCTACCTGAGCTATCATGCGAATTGCTGTTTCTTCTACAGCCGCAATTCCCGCTTTATCTAGCCAACCGCTCACATTTGCATGAGCATGATTTCCATCGTGCAATTCTCCACCACAAATACAGCGTTTAGAGTTCAGTAAATCTTTAACAAATTCTCGCGAAATTCCAGTCGTTAACTCGCCTCGCTGCTTCAAATTATCCACAATTGTCCGAAATTGAGCGGTGGTTTCCGATAGCAGTACCGTATATCCCCGCGTAGAAATTGCTTTTTTCAGTGCTTCCTTGCTTCTTTTAAGGTTTTCTAGGTTGGATGCTTTCAGGTTTTCTAATTCTTGCCGTCTTTCTTGCAACTGTTTAGCTGCACTAAGTTCGCGCAAACGGTGACTGGTTTCTTTTTTTAAGGTTTGTTGGTTTGACAATTCTTGGATTATCTCATGTTGACGCTGGGCAAGTTGTTCGCTTTCCTTTTCGAGTTTTTGTTGCTGTTTTAATAGTTGTTTGGTTTCGGAGTCGCCAATCGCTTCTAACTCACTTCTGAGAGTTTTTTCAGCTTCTTTCAGATGCTTAATAGAGTTATTTAACACTTCCACACCCAGAAGCTTTTTAGTAGCTTCGGCAATTTCGGCTTTTTTATCAGAGCGAACTATTTGTTCAATTCGCTCTCCGTCAAAGAAAAAATACTGATGCAAACTACCTGGTAAAATTTGATTAATTATATCTTCTGGATGTTCTCGCGGCAGTAACCAGCGCCCATCATCTCCAGCTACATACATCAGTAATTGACTTTTGCCAGCTTCAAAGTCAGTTTCATTTTTATAAACACGGCAGAGGCGTTGAGCTTGATAGCGTCTACTGTCATGTTCCCAGCCAATTTTTACCCAGCATTCGACAGCTTCGCCCGATTTCGCTTCTGCGATCGCTCTCTTATTCACTAATTGCTCAACTGAGGCAAAAGCCGCGCTAAATTTCTCGTACAGCACCCAAGAAAACGCATTTAATAAACTGGTTTTTCCGGCGCCGTTGTTGCCATGAATAATAGTAGTATTGCGAACATCTCCACTGGCTAACAAAATTTCTGGTGTCTTGCCATAGAAGGAGCGAAAGTTGCAAAGTTTGATTGAAGTAAGCTTCATTTTACAACTTCCTTTACAATTGCTAAAATATCATTATTAATATGTCCAAGACTTTTCTTATCTAGCCTGCCTTTTTCTAACTGGCACACTCGTTCGATAATTTGTTGCACTTCCGGTGAAGCTGACTTTATTGGCTCTTGCACATCATTTGTATTCGCTTCGTTTGTCATTTTTATGCCACCCTGAAAGGTTACTTAATTTTAGCTTAAATTTATAAAAGCATAAAGTGGTAAGAGGAATGAACCGCAAAGACGCAAAGAAAAGAGGGAACAAGAGAAAAGAAACTAGAAGCAAATTAATATTCTCTCTTTCTCTGCGTTCTAAGCGTCTGGAACGGTTGGTTTCTCATTTCTTAGATAATTTACAAATCCAACAATTCATAGCGCTTTTGCAAAGCTAACAATTTCATTCTGGCTTCTCCTGCATTGTCAGCTAAATCGGCAAATTCTACAAAGCGCCGCAACTCCTTTCGCAGCAAATTTCTCTCTACTTCAAAAGTGTCTCTATCTAAAGTTGGAGGCAGTACAATTGTGTCAAATAGAGTAGCGCGTTGCTTGCCTGGATGAGGGCGCAAAATTCGCCCTCGACGCTGAATAAATTGGCGCGGATTGCTACTACTCGCCAAAATTACCGCGTTTTGAATTGCTGGAATATCGACACCTTCATCTAAACAACGAATAGCAACCAAACCCTGTAATTCGCCATTTTCAAATTGTCGCCGCAAATTCTCTCTTTCTGACAAAGGTGTTTCGGCAGTGTAGGTATTAACGCGATACCCTAGTTCTTCTCCCAGAATTTTAACAACAGCTTTGAATTGGCGTGAAACGAAATTATTTGAGTTAGCGAAATCGCTATGTACGGAACCATCGCCGCAATAAAATAAGGTGTGGGAAGTATCCAGGCGTTGACTCATTAACTCGCGCAAAGCTTCTAACTTATTAGCAGCAGCGCCAATTAACCTCGCCCGCTTCATCAACAACGGCTTCAATTCTTCATTGTCTTCAAAATTTGCGGCAATATTATCCCGTTGTTTAAACAGAAGATGTCTGCCAATACTGGCACTTAGTTTGGTATAAGTACGCGCTTCCGCTTCTGTTAGTTCTACAAGTATGGGATAATAAAGATAATGTACCAGCGCCCCCTGTTGAATTGCATCTTTCAGGGTAAATTCTGGTTTTATAACTGTGCCAAAGTAATCAAATAAAGATTGCGTACCTGCATCATCAAAATAGCGTTCTGGTGTTGCCGAAAGTCCTAAGCGCAACCCAATACTAGAAGGCAAACTTTCCTCTAAACGTCGTGCGCCGAGGTTATGAGCTTCGTCTCCCACAATTAAAGTTTTTGGGGGAAAATACTTTAATTGGGACTGCAACCCCTCACCGATCAGTGTGGAATTTGTAGTAATGACTGTGAGAAAATGTTGGTTGCCAGAACGCAAGTTGTAAAGTTGCGTCGATAGCTGACTTTGCCAGTTGCGGACATTCTCAAAAGCTAAGACTGGTTCTAATCCAAATTTCTCGCATTCTCGCGCCCATTGCGTCACCAAATGCCGATATGGGCAGACTATCAGCAACACTCGCAAGCCGATTTGTTGATACAGTTCAGTTGCGATCGCTAATGCCGCAATAGTCTTGCCGCTACCAGTCGCCATCTTCAGCGTACCACGCCCTTTGTTGGCAAACCAATTAGCAACAGCTTCCCGCTGATACTGTCGCAGCTGAATAGATGGTGGCATTCGGGGACATCCCTTTCGCGGTGGATTTCCCTCCGTTGAGTAGCTACCCTTATTTTCGCCCGCTACAGGTAATCTTAATCTGAACTGAAGTCCTTCAAATCGGGGAGTTGCCTTGGGGGGAATCGTAGGCGTTAGTTTCGGGGCATTGTAGGCGGCATTCATGGTAGATACAGGACAGCATATAATCTAATGAATTATACATCTAGTGTTTATGGGGTTCCCTTCACAGTAACTTCACACTATATGCGTAAATTTTATTATCAAAAACTCATATTTATTGACAAAATGCCTTTCCGAAGACTATTTTTATCCCCATTCCGCATCCTCATTTCGACATATGACACTTGAGGGGGCGGAATGTGGACTAAGACATTATTTGGCTCAACTTAAAGGAAAGACACTTTGTTATTCCAAGTCGCAAGAGATGCTGAAATTATCAATTCGCTTGTTACATTACCTAAAGTATAAAACTGTCCCCGTACCTCCCAGTATTATCCCCTGACTGTGCAACGCCAAAAATCGAAAACTTACAACTTATACCTTCTCAATACAAGCTTTTAGCTGTTCGCTGAGAACCTGAACATGAGGTTTCTTTAGCATAGTTAGATGATTGCCAGGAATATTATGAATTTCCACTCCTCCAACAGCTAGATTGCTCCAGCCCATACTGGTATCTTGCTCCGTTTTTAACTGAACGCTAGTCTTAAAAAGAGTAATTCGATTTGGGTAGATTTGTGGAGTATAGTTGAGAGTTGCTTCGCTATTAGCATGGAAAACGCGAAGCATAGGCTGAATTGTTAACTCTCTTAAAATCTGCGACCTAGACTCCTGAGACATGAGATTACCTATAGCCTCCTCGCCCAATATCGAGCGCCAGAAAAGATGTTCTCCCAGCCGCAGAACCAACTTATTTAAAATAGGAAACCGAGATATAAAACTCTGATACTCGTTTTTACTAGGAGTAAGCAAATAAAAATAATCTATAACAAATGACCATATATATCGCGTCGCTATGGTAAAAAGAAACCTGAAACCATCTTTAAAAGAAGGTTGATTATCCGAACCTGGTGCTAAAGTATCAAGCATAGCAACTAGACCCACTTCATGCCCGGATTTTTGCAATTGTTGAGCCATTTCAAAAGCAACCAAACCTCCAAAAGACCACCCTCCTAAAAAATAAGGGCCTTTTGGCTGCACCACGCGCAACGCTTCAATATAATAAGCTGCCATATCTTCAATGCGATTTATTGGGGGCTGTTCTCCGTCAATACCTCGCGGTTGTAACCCATAAAAAGGCTGATTTTTGCCCAAATGATACGCTAATTCGTAATAAGGGAAAACTACGCCAAAAATAGGATGTACGCAGAAGAAAGGTGGATTTGAACCTTTAGGCTGAATTGCAACTAAAGGCGACCAAGACTGAGAATTATTTTCTACAAATAAAGTAGTTGCTAAACTTTCAACTGTCGGATTTAAGAAGAGGGTAGACAGCGGTAACTCGCGCTTAAACTGCTTGTATACCTCATCCATGAGGCGTATAGCCAGCAGGGAATTTCCACCTAAGTCAAAGAAGTTATCGCCAATACCTACACGCTCAATGTTAAGAACTTCAGCCCAAATTTTTGCTAACGTTGATTCTGTAGAAGTACGAGGAACAACGTTTAAGGTTAAATTCGAGATTTCTGATTTTAAGTTGAATGGTGTAGGTAATGCTAGACGATCTACTTTTCCATTAACAGTCAGCGGTAGAGAATCTATCAATACAAAAAATGAAGGCACCATGTAATCTGGTAACTTCTTCTTCAGAAAATCGCGAATTTCAATGGTGGTTAACGCCTGATTTTGCTGCGGTACAATATAAGCTATTAAACGCTTGTTATCAGGTATATCTTCGCGCACAATTACCACCGCTTCTTTAACTGCTGGATACTGCCTCAGCAGCGCCTCAATCTCTCCTAATTCGATGCGAAAACCGCGAATTTTTACCTGTTGGTCGATGCGTCCTAAAAACTCAATGTTTCCGTCTAGTTTAAACGTCGCTAAGTCACCTGTTTTATAAAGACGCTCGGTTCTACTCTCCTTTTTAAGGGAGGATAAAGAAGAATTTTCCTGTATTGAGGCTTCATTTTCTATTTTTACTTTGGCCTTTATAAAAAGGTTAGGAATAAACCGTTCAGCAGTTAACTCCGGACGGTTTAGATAGCCGCGTGCTAGTCCATCACCACTGATGTACAATTCGCCAGTAATACCGATAGGTACTGGCTGTAAATATCCATCTAATATATAAATTTGAGTATTAGCAATTGGGCAACCGATGGGCGGCTTTTCGCTATCGTCATTAATTTCTGCAATTGTAGCCCAAACAGTTGCTTCAGTTGGCCCATAAGCGTTAAAAAATCTGCGATCAGAAGTCCATTTGTTGACAATATCTTTAGAACAAGATTCGCCTGCACAAATTATAGTATGCAGTGCGGGAAGTTCTTCTTTTGGTAATACTGCAAGTACAGCAGGCGGAAGGGTGACGCAAGTAATATTATTGTCTTTGCATAGCTTTATTAAAGCTTGTCCAGGCAAAAGAGATTCTTTTTTAGCTATGTAAAGTGTTGCTCCTATTCGCAATGCCATGATAATTTCAAAGATTGAGGCATCAAAACTCAAGGATGCAAATTGTAAGATGCGATCGCTTGGCTGTAACTTGAAAACTTCGATCTGAGCTTCTGCTAAGTTAGACAGTCCTCTATGCTGTACTAAAACGCCTTTTGGTTTTCCGGTTGAGCCAGAGGTATAGATAACATAAGCTAGATTATCAAATGTTACGTTACTGGTTGGGTTGTGTTGGGGATGGGAAGCGATCGCATTCCAGTCTGTATCCAAACAAACTACAGACAAACCGTGTTGGCGATCCCCCCAACAGGGCTTCCAAAGGGGAGCTAATATGGATTGCGTTAATAAGATGGATATTTGAGCGTCTTCCACCATGAAGTTAAGACGTTCTTGCGGATAGCTTGGATCTAAAGGTAGGTATGCTCCACCTGCTTTGAGGATGCCCAATAGTCCCACTATCATATCTACAGAACGCTCTACACAAATGCCCACTAAAACATCTGGAAATACTCCCAATTGTTGCAGGTGGTGTGCAAGTTGATTGGCTCTGATGTTCAATTCGCGGTAGGTTAACTGCTGATTTTCAAAAATGAGCGCGATCGCATCCGGGCTTTGCTCTACCTGCGCTTCAAATAACTGATGAAAACACTGCTCTATTTTGGATGGTAAATTTTGGATTTCAAATTTATTCTGGCTAAATATTAATAGTTCTTTCTGCTCTGCATCGGTCAAGATTGTTAATTCACCAAGGCGTTTTTGTGGATTTGCAACAATACTTTCCAGCAGCGTTTGGTAATGTCCCAGCATTCGAGTAATGGTAGCATCATCAAATAAATCAGTGCTGTATATTACTTGTCCTTTAAAACTTTCCGGCGATTCCCACAAGTGAAACTCTAGATCGAACTTGGCGCTTAGGCTGTCAAACTCCAACTGCGAGAGCATTAAACCTGGCAATTCTAATGCCTCAATGGGAGTATTTTGCAGACTAAACGCAACTTGGAACAAGGGATGTTGGCTCAGGTTGCGCTCTGGATGCAGTTCTTCTACTAGCTTCTCAAAGGGTAAGTCTTGATGGGCATAAGCTCCTAGCGTAACCTCCCGTACTCTGCTCAGCAATTCTAGAAATGTTGGATTGCCTGATAAATTAGTACGCAGCACCAAACTATTGACAAAAAAACCAATTAATCCCTCAATTTCGCGACGGTTGCGGTTAGCAATTGGTGAGCCGACAACAATATCTGATTGCTGAGTGTAGCGATGGAGTAAGATTTGAAATGCCGCCAAGAGAGTCATAAACACAGTCACGCCTTGGCGCTGCGAAAGCGCCTCTAATTCCTCACTCAGGCTTTTCGGTAACTCTAGAAATTTCGTCGCGCCTCGGTAGGTTGGAGCGGTTGGGCGAGGTTTATCACTAGGCAAATTCAGTGAGGGGATATTGTCCAGCTGCTGCTTCCAGTAGGCTAACTGAGACTCCAGAACCTCACCCTGTAGCCATTCGCGCTGCCAGTCGGCAAAGTCTGCATATTGAATCGGCAGTTCTGGCAAGGGCGAGCGCTCTTTATTTGCAAAGGCTGCATAGAGTGTTCCTAGTTCCCGAATTAGCACCCCAATAGACCAACCATCACAGATAATGTGGTGCAGATTCAGCAGGAGTACATATTCTGAAGAGTCTAGCTGTAACAGCATCACTCGCAGTAACGAGTCCTGAGATAAATCGAAAGGACGCGATCGCTCCTCGGTAGCTATCCGTCGAGTTTCCGCTTCCCGTTCGGTTGCTGGTAGCGATTGCAAATCTACTACTGGCAGAGGTATGGTTAAGCTGGGAGCAATTACCTGGACGGGTTGCCCATCAAGCATCCTAAAAGTAGTACGCAAAGCTTCGTGGCGACACACAATTTCGTTGAACGTCTCTTCCAGCGCCGAAGTGTTGAGCGAACCTTTTAGGCAAAGTGCAGCCGCTACATTGTAAAAGGTATTGCCTGGGAAGAGTTGGTCGAGAAACCACAATCGCTGTTGAGCAAAAGATGCTGGAAATACAAAAACTTCTGTTTCCTCAGCTTTCATTTTGTTGTTGCTGTTCAGTCAGCACTCCAATCTTAAAAATTTGAATCACCCCGTCATGCAGTTCATAGCGTCCAATTTCGGGCTTCCACTCTAGAAAGTCTTCAAATGCGATCGCTTTGGGTAAGGCTTGAGTCATGGCTTGCTGCTTTCCCAGAATCAATATAAGTGCATTTTATTCAATTGTGCGATCGCGCTAATTTCGGCGCTCACTTCTTTTTCTACTTCTTCCCACCCCAGTAAAGGTTGACCACTCGCCACAATTTTTTGGCGAATCTCCCACAGTTTGCATCCGAGGAGTGTTTTCGGCTCAAACAGTTTATCCTGCATGGCAGTTTTTATCGATTCGGTTCCCATTGAATTTACCTTGGCTCTATTACGATAGGATAACCAGTATCCAAGTGAAAGCGATCGCCTGCACGAGTTCCCCCTTCACCAAGACAAACGTAGTGCATTTTTGTAGCGATCGCTCAGCGTGCGATCGCCCAAATGCTCAAAGAAAATTCTCAGCAGATGGAAGCGATCGCAATTTAGAAAGGGGCATTACTTGGCACGGCTGCACCGTAAAACGAAAGTGCTACTCCTGCGTCAACCCTTGATGTTGAAGTGTTCCCTCCGCTTGCTGCTCCACTATTTGAAATATCGAATAGTTCCTGTTCAAGGTTAGTTTATTACTCTTTCAGCAAAACCCCAATGACTAATTACCAGCTTGCCAAATCGGAATTCCTCCTACCGTTGGAACAGCCAACATCTGACCATCTGGACTAAATAATCCTGTACTAGCACCACTACTCACATCAAAACCACTAAGAGGCCATTCCTTGCGAATTTCGGCATTAAAAATACGTGAACCAGCTACCTGACCAGCAACCAGATAGGTTTTAGCATCAGGACTGAGTGATAACTGGTCATCCGTTCTGTCTACCGAAGCCGAAACAGTACGCACAGTTCCACCCGTTTTCACGTCCCAAGTCCGGAGGTGAGCTTCATATATCGCGTCTTTTGACAGACTGGTTAACGTTTGACCATCCGGGCTAAAGGCTATGCTCATGGGAATTAACTCATTCTTTTCTTTTAGGGTATGGAGGAGTTGACCTGTTTTAGGATTCCAAAGTTGAATCAAGCCTTGCCAGTGATAAGTTCCTCCCTTGAGGATAGATTGACTGGAACCGAGGCTGGCTAAGACTTGGCTATCAGGGCTAAAACTCATCCCTCGTAAAGATTTGATATTACTCCTGAGTACAAAACGCTTTTCGCCGGTTGCTACATCCCATAGCTGAATCTGCGGATTTTCGGAACCAAAATATTTTCGGGCGCTACTGGCAATAAATTGTCCGTTTGGGCTAAATTCCAGGCTGGAAACAATGCTAGCCGGGAAATTTTCCCCAGAATCCTTAGGGGATCGAAACTCTGCGCTATTGGTAAAAATTGGTTTTTTCCAGATAGCTTCTCCGGTTTTGCTATTCCACACACCAACTGCTATTGATTTATCAATTTGCGAGTAGACGATACTGGCAACAAACTGTCCATCAGGGCTGATGGTAACATCTCCAAAGGAAGTGGTATCGTCGGCTTTGATAGATGAGAGTAATTCCCCTTTCCTTACATCCCACAACTGAATGGCTTTACCCTGTTCACCATTACAGACGAGTAGAAGTCCATTAGAGCTAAACTTGGCATAGTTCGCGACAGTGGGCAACTTGTGAACTAGCTTGGAGTTTTCCCAAGATGGTTTAGCTTGAACCACGGAAGGGGTTGGTGCTTGAGCGAAGAAGCCAGCCGATTTTGCCACAGATGTCCCCACAAGTGTAGCGATCGCGAGGACGGTCACTGTTAAGGCAGTTGTTTTCTTCATACTCAAGGCAAAAGTAGTAGTGATTCACTACTAACTAATGACTCTCGATGAATGATTCTGTTTCCCTTCGCTTGGCAACACTTCGCCCAAGATAGAGGCATGAATGGATGAGGCTTTGTTTGCGATCGCCTTCTTTTAGAATTGCTTGTAAGTTGGGTGGATGCCGCAATTGAGCCGATCTTCAATAATTCTTCTGCTGCTCATCGGCAAAACACCACAGCCATTGCTCTCCTAATTCTGCTGAACTGATTACAGTATGTCCCGTTTCCTCATAGTGACGGCGAGAATGCTGATTTTCTGAGGAGTCGCAGCACAGCATCTTACCGCAGGTCTGACAAATGCGAAGATGCACCCAGCGACCATTGATCCGAATGCACTCTTCACAGCGAAACACGGGATAGTTGGCTTTAGAGATTAGGTTTTCTAGAGTCACTTCATTGAGGTGTTGGCAGGGCATAGGGTTTCCCGATCCGTTTATGAGTTGGAGTTGCTGATTGAATGCTTCCAATTCTAAGGTCTAAACTAGCGATCGCTTTCTTCTCTAGTGGATGGAACTTAATATAAATCCAGATTTAATGGTTACAGCTTTTCTCCTGCTAAGTTTATTCAGCCAAGCTTTAGCATGATCGCGAGATGTTCAATTCGCTCATACTCGTTGAGTTCTTCAATCTCACTTGCTGTGATATTGCCGCTTTGATTTTTGGCAAGTAACGTACTGAGTCGCTCTTGCATTTCAGGTGTGGGGTGAAAGGCGGCGATTTGTTCTGGGGTTGGCTGACTTGTTAGAAAGTCCAGAATGTAGCGGTAGACATGAGCCGGAAGGACAGCCTGCTGAACGCACTGCCGTAATAGTTCTGGCAGGCGATCGCCTAATTTAGTCCGTTGTTCGGAGAGGTCGTCTGGAATTTCCATCGTGATAGTTGTCACAGCGAGAGCCACGCAATAGCTACACTATTCGCTATTCTATGAGGAAATCAGTTTGTAGGTACGGAGTGAGAACTATGCACAGCATCATACTAAAATCCCATATCGGTAGCGATAGTCTTTTGAAGGTTCATTTACCTGACATGAGAGATACCGATATCGAGGTTGTCATTGTCTATCAAACTACCCTGCCCAAAGGTGTTGAAGCTGCATCTGTTTCACAGTTTTACGGATGTATTCAGGATGACTCATTTATTCGGCATCCTCAAAACGAACAACCTGAACGCAAGCCTCTGGAATGAAATATCTTCTTGATACAAATGTCTACATCATTTATCTAAAAGGCAGAAATTTGAACTTAAAGCAGAGACTTGAAGCAGTTCCTATTCAATACGCAACTAAAGGATTTTTATAATAAATACTCGATTATGCTTGCAGATAAGTAAATAAGTATTAATGCCAAGGAGTACCGTCGTGACAGAGCTGAAGAACCTAAACACAGAATTCCCGGACGAAGATACTGAAATCGATGATGATATCTGGATCGAGCTAGAAGAAGAGGATGTTGAGTTACAGGAAGAGGAAATTACTGAGCCGTTTGACCCAACCAAGATTAGGGTTGACACCAGACAAATAACGATCGACTTGGTGCTTGGCAGAATTAAGCTTAAAGAAATTGACTTAGCCCCTGATTTTCAGCGTCAAGCGGGAATCTGGAAAGACGCCGCTAAAAGCCGGCTGATTGAGTCTATCCTCATCCGTATTCCACTTCCAGCCTTCTATATGGACGCAACTGATGAGGATAAATGGTTGGTTATAGATGGACTACAACGGCTAACTGCCCTTAAGCAGTTTGTCCTTGATAAGCAACTTAAGCTACGTAGACTAGAGTACCTCACCGACGTTGAGGGCAAAACCTATGATGAACTGCCTCGTAAGTACCAGCGTCGAATCCAGGAGACTCAGATCACCGTTTATCTGATTGAAAAAGGCACCCCCCCTGAAGTTAAATTTAATATTTTCAGACGCATTAACACAGGGGGCTTACCTCTCTCACCCCAGGAACTTCGCCACGCTTTAAACCAGGGGAAAGCAACAAAATTTTTGGCTCAGCTTGCTGATTCGCAAGAGTTCAAGCAGACAACAGGTATTACAAATACTCGTAAACAGCTTCGTATGGAGGATCGTGATTTTGTCCTTCGTTTTTTAGCTTTCACTCTTACCTCATACACGGATTACAAAGCTAAGAGCCTAGATTTTTTTCTAAATGAAACGATGGTTGATATTAATAAAATGTCTGATTCAGAAATAAATATCCTCGGAGAAAGTTTTTTGCGAACGATGGTCATAGCATTTGACATATTCGGAGACTATGCTTTTCGGAAAATATCCAAGCATAATAAAGAACAAAAGAATCCCCTCAATAAAGCATTGTTTGAGGCTTGGGCAGTCAACCTTAGCAAGCTAGAGGAGCAAGCAATTGACACTCTGAGAGAGCGAAAGCAATATTTAATCGATAATTTTATTGCAATTCTGGAAAGTGATGCTAAATTTATGGGGTCTATTTCCCAGAGTACTGACAGTGTTAGTAAAGTTAAGTATCGGTTTAGTACTATTGAGAACTTGTTAAAGGAAGTGCTGGCATGATTCGGATTCGTTCTCTGTGCTTGAAAAACTTCAAACCTTTTGAAGCCGAGTTTCTTGAGTTCAGATCACTCACCCTGCTTTCTGGTCTCAACAGCACAGGCAAATCCTCAGTACTTCAATCCCTGCTGCTGCTACGTCAATCTTACCAACAAGGCTTACTGCGAAAAACAGGCTTGGCGCTCAATGGTGACTTGGTTTGTATTGGTACGGCTCAAGATGCGCTTTTTGAGGGTGCAAAAGATGATTCAATTGGTTTTGAGCTTGTTTGGGAAGATGGCATCAAGGGGATATGGCGTTTCGACTACAACCGAGAGGCAGACGTGATAGCTCTTTCCGCATCACAAACTGCTCCTGATGTCTATAAATCAAATCTTTTCAGCGATAATTTCCATTATATTCAAGCAGAACGTATTGGTCCGCGCACATACTTTGAGATATCGGATTTTCAGGTACGACAGCATGGGCAACTCGGCACCAGGGGCGAATACACAGCATACTTCCTCTCAACTTATAGAGATAGAGATATTCCTAACAGTAATCTGAGCCATCCAGAGGCAAAGTCATTTAATCTGAGAGATCAGGTCGAGGCATGGATGGGAGAAGTCAGCCCAGGTACACGCATCGAAATTAAGTCAAACCCAGATATGGATTTGGTGAGTTTTCAATACTCCTACGGACTAAGCAACCCTTACCGTGCAACCAACGTTGGGTTTGGAATTACCTACACCCTTCCCATCATTGTGGCAGTGCTTTCATCCCCCCCTGGCACACTAATCCTAATAGAAAATCCAGAAGCACATCTCCATCCTAAAGGGCAAGCCAAAATGGGTGAGTTGTTGGCGCTTGCAGCTAGCTGTGGCGTTCAAGTTGTGATAGAAACTCATAGCGACCATGTTTTAAACGGTATTCGTCTTGCTGTTCATGACGGTAAGCTTAACCCCAAAGATGTCCAGTTGCACTACTTTGAGCGTAAAGAAAAAGATGGACAAGCTTACACAGAAGTAGTATCGCCACACATTGATCGCAACGGACGAATTGATCAATGGCCAGAAGGGTTCTTTGATGAATGGGATAAAAGTTTAGAGGCTTTATTAGAACCAGCAGGAGAATAAGACATGGATTTAGAGATGGTACTCAATGAACTGTCTCTGCGAACTCCTGCTGCTGATATTCCAACAGCACAGCAATTAATGTCAGAGCTGATTGGCACTGTGCGTCAAGCAACTTCCAGTGGTGTGAAGCGAGTGCTTCGCACTTCAGATGAGATTAACACCATCGAACTCGCACCTGGCTATCCTGTGGCTCGTTGGCGCAACGATGCGACGGTAAATCGGGAAGAGCGTAGTTTCTTCAGAACTCTCACAGCAAAAGCTCCCTTCTGGACAGATGTTGCTGAAGAGATTAAAAACGACTTTGATTTGTCTCAGGTTTGGCATCAAGGAGAGGAAGCAAGAGGACTTGGCTTTGCTGTAGTGATTGATGGACTTGTGGTGAGCTTGATTTCAGAAGCACGATGGGATTGTAGCCGCTTAGAGTTGGAAATCAGACGGTTGGATGAAAATGAAGAATTAATTGATGAACCGCTAGAAATTATCCACGCCAGTCGTAGCAACCATGTACAGGAACACTCTAATTGGATTAACAACCGTATCCGCTCAACAGTGGTTGATGGGTTAGAACTCTGGAATCGTAAAGATGAGTTATTTCCCAACCTGATATTCTGTGAGGCTGTCCGTGAGCAATTGCAGAACCTTGGCGCGAAACACCCGATGTTGCACCATGTTAAAAATAAATTGTCAGAGATTGAAGGCTACTGCAAGATTTGGACAGATGAGGCTTTTGGTCCAAAGAGCCTAAAAAATGTCTCAGTAGAAAGCCCAGTCACACTTCAGAATCCCACGTATAGCAAAGAGCGAATGTTTCTTTGTCCCGATGGTCAGAAGCAAGTCTTCAGTTGGCACGCTAAGCTATCATTTGGTTGGCGTATTTATTTCTTACCAAATGAGCAAAGAAGGATGATTATCGGTTATGTTGGTTGTCACCTCCGCACTGTGAAATACTCTAATTAATCTCAATATTCAAGAGTTCTTATGAAATGTTTTGAATAATCAGTGATCGCACTTTCCTAACAACCCAAGAAAAAAACTACTTCGACTTTCGTTTCGACTTGGGTGGCGTTCGGTGTGCGCCAAAATATTTTTCACTACGGTAGCGAAGCCACACCCGCAACTGCTGCGGAATCTGGTCTTTTTGTTCTTTTGTCAGCGTGTTGTAAAGGGCTAGAGCGCGATCGCGTTCTCCCCGACAAGCAGCATTATTATGAGCATCCCAGTAGCTACGGGCAACCCGAATCCGCCGACAGACTTCCTTAATTAGTGCTTCTCCCGTGAGGGGATTTTCCTGCTTTGCCATACTTGAATTTTGCTTACTGGTGCGATCGTAGCTTATTGAAGAATTAATAAAATAGCTGCTCTAAACAGGTACCTTGTTGATTGCTTGGAGGCGATAGCAATGTCTTCGAGCGTTGAAGTAAGTGAATCAGGCACTTACAGCTACCCGCCGACATTTTACAGGCAATTGCGCCCAATACCCGCTTCGTAGTAGAGGTGCAAAGCGATCGCGACAGCGTTGCGAAGCAATACCGCTTAATCCTGTCCCCCGTTCCCCTAGAGCAACCCTTTTGGGCAACCGC
The DNA here is from genome assembly GCF_039962115.1 of Funiculus sociatus GB2-C1. Taxonomy (NCBI): domain Bacteria; kingdom Bacillati; phylum Cyanobacteriota; class Cyanophyceae; order Coleofasciculales; family Coleofasciculaceae; genus Funiculus; species Funiculus sociatus. The sequence goes on from NZ_JAMPKJ010000001.1 coordinate 34,713, forward strand.
CACGCCTGAAGAACGTCCTGAACGGCTTCACCAGTGGGTACACCACAAGGATGGCCCTAATCTGCCAGACGAAGCCTTGCGACGGGAGAATATTTACGATTGATGACAACTTATCTGTTGCATACCAATGCTTTACTGAGAAGTAGCGATCGCTTCCTGGGACAGCGGTGCAGCAATGCTCAATGGTACGCTCTTGAAGTGTCAATGCTTCTGACTTTCACCATATTGTAGGGACGTCTGCAAAGATCGGACGCACATCTATATTTTGGTATCTGCTCACTCAATATAGAGCTTCATTGAAGGGCATACTCAGCATCGGAGTCCAAAACTACTAGAAAAGGAACACCCATGAAAAACTTCTTTTTAGGAAGCATAGTGCTGCTGCTTGCACTGTCGGGGACAGCAAGAGCAAGCGCACAGAATCTCACCTCCGCAGAAGCTTGCCAGAAGGGAGAACCAGAGTGCGTAGACCTCGTTATCGAAGAGATGGAGCGCCGATACGAGCTACTCGCAGAGCTATGCGACCATGATGCCTTGTTTGCACTTACCTACCTGCGAAGTACTGAAACGTTTCTAGAGACACTCGACGAAATTGGGTATGACGACCCTGCTTCCGTGGTTCGAGAGGATGCACTGTTCGCAGAATACTATTTTCGCCCTTACGACGCCTACCACTCAGGACAAGGCAACGTACCACCGGCTTGGCAGATTGCCTTTGATGCAGCACAGAATCGTTCAGTGGCAGGCGCAGGAAACCTACTTTTAGGCTTCAACGCCCACATTCAACGGGACTTACCCTTTGTGCTGTACGACCTTTATACCCAAGGCACTCCCGTAAGTTACTCAGACCATAACCGCGCCAACCAATTCCTCCAACAAGTGGATGTAACCGAGGAACTGGTACAGAAGTTTGACCCGACCATTGACGACGCAGACTTGCCGGGTGAAGAAGATGACCAGCAGCAGTTTCAACTCATCGCTCAGTGGCGCGAAAGAGCCTTCCGCAATTTTGAACGACTCCGAGATGCTTCTACCGACGCAGAGCGAACACAGGTGGCAGCAGAAATTGAAGGGTATTCAGCAGCATTCGCACAGGGAGTGCAACTGGGATTTGCTTACCCACCCGGCACGGATAGCTCTGCCAGGGATGCTTACTGTCAGCGATGCCAAGAAGGAAATCACGCTTCCGTTCCCGAACCCCATGCTGGGTCGGGATTATTGGTGGTGAGTGGCATTTGGCTGCTCATCAACAAGTTCAAACCCAAACGATTTGCCTCTCAACGTTCCTAGTCGTTTCGAGATTGAGAACCATTGTGTCCGGTATGGGTGCGATTCACTCCTGAAAAATCGCACCTGACACTAACCTAAACTTCAGTCCCGCAGCATCAATGAAATTCTAGTTGTTCATCCCCAAGCGATCGCCCCCACGTCAAAAAAGGGTTCAACCTCGGTGCGCGATCGCTTATTTTCTGTACCCCTTGAAGATATGACTGTGCGTTCGGTTGTCAAAGCTGAGTTGTTCTATGGTGCGCGGCGAAGTAACAACCCAACTCGAACTCTGGAACAGCAACAGGAATTTCTAGGGCGGTTTGCCTCCCTTTCTTTTGGGGATGAGGCTGCGATCGCACTTTCCCCAGAATCTTACTTCGACTTTCGCTTCGACTTAGGCGGCGTTCGATGTGCGCCAAAGTATTTTTCACTGCGATAGCGAAGCCACACCCGCAACTGCTGCGGAATCTGGTCTTTTTGTTCTTTCGTCAGCGTGTTGTAAAGGGCTAAAGCGCGATCGCGTTCTCCCCGACAAGCAGCATTATTATGAGCATCCCAGTAGCTACGGGCAACCCGAATCCGCCGACAGACTTCCTTAATGAGTGCTTCTCCCGTGAGGGGATTTTCCTGCTTTGCCATACTTCAATCAGAACGCCTTACGGTGAGAATCTTGAGTAATAAAAGTAATAAAGGAACCAGCAATTCGTTGTCCGAGTACACGCGAATCGCTGGCTGCGGCTATAAAGCGATCGCGCTAGGTGAATCGCCACTGCTAATCCTTATCTTCTCCATCCTTCTCCTCATCGTCATCTTTATCGGAGGAGCCAGTGGTCTCATGGCCCTCGTCATCGTCATCATCAGCCTGATTAACCTGGTTGGATTTTTGTTCCGATTCTTCTACAGGTTCGGAATTTTTAGCGGGTTCACTACAACCAACTAGAACGATATTACCTGCGAACATCACAAGCAGACCCAAGCAAAAAGCACTAAAAGATTTATTCCACAGCGGTATCATTTGGGATTTGGGTTCTCCATCAATACTATTCATATCTTTTTAAACTTTAGCGAACTGCACGGGATTTAAACCTTAGATTTGATTTGTCTATGGTCATGGATTGGGTTGTGGCTGGACTTGTGCTTGCCAGCCTCCATTGAATTGGCTATTCCAATGACCAGGTATTTTTGCACAAATGGGATGCTTCCGCCGATCGCCTTAAAATATCAGGTGGTTGATGGAAGTTCCAACAACTCCGGTTGTTCTTCAATCAGCGCCAGAGGTTGTTTTATTTGCCACGTCTTATCTTGGGAAAGTTTCAGCAAAGACTGATGATAATTTGCCAACGTAGCGCGATGTCCCACACTCAAGAAAGTAGTCCCTTTCGCTTGCAAATGTTTATACAACCGTTCCTCGTTATCCAAATCTAGGGCGCTGGTTGCTTCATCTAAGATGGCGTAGTTGGGTTTGTTTAGCAGCAACCGGGCGAAAGTTAGCCGTTGTTGTTCGCCCAAAGAGAGGACATCTGCCCAATCCTGTTCGGCATCAAAGCCACCAAATCTTTCCTCTAAACCTGCTAAATTAACCTGTTCCAGCACTTGCTTTAAGTGTTCGTCGTCAACCTCAAGGTGCGTGTTGGGATAGAGCAATTGATCGCGCAGAGTACCCAACACCATATAAGGACGTTGCGGCAAAAATAGGATCTGGTTCGATTCAGGACGAATAATCGTTCCTGTACCAGAATCCCACAAACCCGCGATCGCTCTCAGCAGCGAACTCTTACCACAACCACTTGGCCCCATCACCAAAAGTCCTTGTCTAGCAGCTAACTCTAGCGACAAATCTTCTACTAATGTGCGTTGATAGTTGGGCGTTTGCAGGTTGAGATGTTCGACGGCGAGGCGTTCTGCTTCCACGGTTTGAATTTTGGGCTGTTCCTGATTCGATTCCCTCCGCTCTAAAAATTCTGCAAAGGTATAGAGACGATTAATTCCAGCGCCAAACGTGGTTAATTGCTGGAAACGAGCAACCACAACATTCAGTGAGAAAAAGACTCTTACAAAAGCGCCTTGCGCTTCAGAAACTTTGCCCACCTCCATTTCTCCAGCAAAAATTGCGGGTGCAACCACTAAAGCAGGCAAGATAAACGGGATAAACTCATAAGCATTTGTGAGAACATTTAAGTTCAATTCCCAAACCAACAGCCGCTTGACATTCTCAAACACATCGAAAAACCGCTGCTTAACTTGGTTTGACTCTTGTTCTTCCCCTCGATAGAATGCGATCGCTTCCGCATTCTCCCGAATTCTCACCAGACCAAAACGGAGATTCGCTTCCTTCTTCAGTTGTTCAAAATTCAGTCGGACAAGCGGCTTCCCAAACACAACCGTCGTCACCAGAGTGCCAATCAAGGCATACAGCACCAGAAAAAGCACCAGAGGTTTAGAAATACCCCAGAGTACACTGCTGAAGGCGATCGTTGACAGCACTGACTCCACCAACCGCAGCAAAAAGGTGAGGGATTCCTGGGTAAAACTGCGAACATCTTCCGAAATCCGCTGATCTGGGTTATCGATTTCGGTGCCTGAGATATGCAGATTATAGTACGAGCGATCGCGAAAGTAGCTATCCACGAATCGATGGGTTAGCCATTTGCGCCATTGCAAACTCAGGCGATCGCGCAGATAGGTATAGCCTGCTAAAAGGGGTGCATAGATTACCAGCACGCCGATGAAAACGATCACGGTTTGCCAAAAGCGCGGCTCATCCTGGGCTGAGAGCGATGAAATCAGCACCCCTCGCTTATTGTTGAGGATGACGCTCAACCCCGTATACGCCAGCAAACATAGCACAACGCCCAGCAGTAACCCTCTGGCTTGCCATTTCTCATCCCCTGACCAATAGGACTTGGCGATCGTCCAAAACTGCTGAAATACGTTGAAATTCAATCGATCCATCGGCTTGCTTCCCTTACAACTCGGTCTGCCGGGAGATAATAAGTAAAGGTGAATCAGAGCAAAATTTACTCAAATACTGGTGTGACTCATCTCTGGGCAATTGTTAAATTATGCTACAAATTTCTAATACCGTAAGTATTCCAGAGTATGAGATTGAGATGAGTGCAGTCCGCTCTCAAGGGGCAGGAGGGCAAAACGTCAACAAGGTGGCAACTTCTGAGCGTAGTTGCAGCCAATCAATACAAACTTCTGCCAAATCTTCAGATGTAAAGGTGCGGAGTGCGGTGCCAATTGCAAAAGCTAACTGTACAAAGGCACGAATAATAAGTGAGAAAAGGGCAACTTTAGCGGAAAACTAGCTTGTTTATACTCAGTAATGTAGGTTGGGTTGAGGCACGAAACCCAACACGGTCAAGGCTTTGATGGGTTTCGCTACCGCTCTACCCATCCTACAAATAATTAAGTGCTTCTACTTATACTCAGCTTGATTTGGGAACAAAGAGCATTACCCCGATTGCAGAAAACACAACCACGTCAATACATTAATCAACAATCGTTACTGTGGTACCTAACTTCACCCAACCCTTCTCAATCAACTGCTGCAATGTGTTTGAGTCGAGATGGATGCAGCCACCTGAGTTAGCTTGACCAATATTCTCCGGATTGGGTGTACCATGAAGTGCGATTGAGAACCAGTAGGGCGTTCCCTGAAATGTACTCATCTTGGGACCCGTGATGCTTGTCGTTGAAGTGAGTCCGATATAGCCATTTCCATAGGCTCTGTCTGGGCTACCGTTCCCATCAAAATCAAGAGAATTCATGTTCTTGAATAGCTGAGCTAATCCTTGCCGAGGGTTAACTAAGCTGCGATATTGAGTAACCTTGACAAAACGCTTAACGTTATCTTGGGCAATCTGGTTGTACTCAGACTTTTTGTAGAGAATCAAGTCTACGCTCATCTCGCCTGTGGGGGTAACAAAGTCATTCATATTTTGTTTGTCTTTGAGTCCGCCCTTACCAATACCAATACTTGCCTTGTAAATCGGAACGCTTTGGTTATTGAGTACCTCTAAGCGCTTGTCTACTCGATGAATGAGCAGCGAGTAACGTTCTTCTTGAATGCTGTTGAGTTTATCAGCATTTTTTACGGATGCTGGGGAGAATTGTGGCTTGGCTTCAGTTGCTTTTTTTGGAGTTGGAACGACAGCATCAGATGATGTACAAGCGCATAGGGCTATTGGTAGTACTGCAACTAAGATCCAGTTTGAGATGAGACGAGATGTTCTGAACACAACTAACCTAACTGAGGCTTGCTCAACTAATTCTCATAATATAAGGGAGACCCTGTAAGTTGTTCTACGCCGTGTTTGATATTGCAGCTAGAGAGGGAGCTAGAGGCGAAGCTACTACTTTATGCTGGAATCAGCACCAATAGAGCGAAACCGGGCAAACATTTCCGTGCAATGCTGCACTGTTTATAGTCAACCGAATCAATCATGCTGCAAATTTCTAACACCGTGAGTATCCCAGAGCATGAGATTGAGATGAGTGCGGTGCGATCGCAAGGTGCTGGCGGGCAAAACGTGAATAAGGTAGCAACCGCCATTCACCTGCGCTTTGACATTGTGGCTTCCTCACTACCTGAACGCTACAAAGAGCGGCTGTTGAAGCTTTCCGACCAGCGCATTACCAAAGATGGGGTAATTGTCATCAAGGCTCAAGAACACCGCAGCCAGGAGCAAAATCGGGAAGAAGCATTGCAACGACTGCAAGACTTGATTAAGAGTGCGATCGCCGTCGTCAAACTCCGCAAAAAGAGCAAACCAACTCGGAGTTCTCAAAGAAAGCGTTTGGATAGTAAAACTAAGCGATCGCACGTTAAGTCGATGCGAGGGAAGGTTACGGATGAGTGAGTGGTACAGAAAAGACCTTGCTTATATTCACGATGTCGGCTTCAGGAGTTATGTTCTGCAAGCAATGCCAGGAATTCTGGCAACTCTCAAACAGCATGGCATTCAGGATGGACTGGTTGTAGATTTGGGGTGTGGTAGTGGTTTGTCAGCTGAGGAGTTGGTTAGGGCAGGCTACCAAGTATTGGGAGTTGATATCTCAGCTGACATGATTGAGATTGCCCGTTGTCGAGTTCCTATGGCTGAATTTCAGCTAGGCTCGTTGTTCAAGGTTGAAATTCCTGACTGTAATGCGGTGATTTCGATTAGTGAATGTTTTAACTACCTGTTTGACCCCGACCACCAAACACTTATCCAAGTGTTTCAACGCATCTATGATGCTCTCGCACCGGGAGGCGTTTTTATCTTTGATATTGCAGAACCCGGACAGCTGACTTCTGCAACTCCAGTCAAAAGCTTTACCGAAGGCGAAGATTGGATTGTTTTGGTGGAAAAACAGGAAGACCCAGATCGGCACATCCTGACTCGGCGAATCATTACCTTTCGGCAAGTAGGAAACGATTATCGTCGAGATGACGAGGTTCATCGCCAGCAACTATATGCAGCAGCAGAAATTGCCACGATGTTGCAACAAGTGGGCTACCAAGTCGAAATTCAGCGTTGTTATGGTCAGTTTGCTTTACCCAACGCCCATGCTGCATTGATTGCCAGAAAGTCTATGAACAACCCTTGACTGTTCCCGGTTGTTCCGGCAGCCATCAAGACTTTAAGCGATCGCAGATTAAGTCGATGCGAGGGAAGGTTACGGATGAATGAGCGTGCTGGATTGAATCTTTAATGCCAATTGCGGTCGGGTTCTGGCTGCAATCGTTTAGCCGCATCAATCACATCTTGCAGTTCTACTGGATCGCTCAAGGGGTCATCATCAAGTGTCGTGACCCGATTGAATTCCTTCTGCCAGCGTCGTAGCTCTGCAATGTATGGTTCGCAAGGCACCCGCTTTAGATTATCCCCTTCCTCCACTAAATCGTAAATCCCGTTGTGCAGCCACTTTCCGGTATGCCAATCCGGCATATCAACAGCAGGGAATAAACAAATGCCATGCAAATCCATCCCAGAATTAACCGCTGCTAGAGACTCTTCTACTACGTCCTTTAGCCACTCATCTCTGCCTGCTTCCATCCCACTGGTTTCGCCAACGATCATCGGTCTGCGATAACGTTCCCACACCCACTGCATTAAGTCATGGAGCGGTTTGATGCGATCGTCGTGGGGTTCTAGCGCCTGATGGGGGCCTTGTTCCCGGTATTCCATCTGACCGAAAGAATAGTGATTTGCGCCAACGATATCGAGAATTTCTGGGGAACCGCCGAGTTCGGGATGCTCTTTCCCATAGAGAATATCCCACGCTAAAAACGTATCTACATAGGTTTCGTGATGTGCTGCCTCGATTTGATCCGGGCGATCGCGCGGTGCGACCACCTGAACCAAGGGATCGATCTGGATCATCCTGGCGGAGGGTTCCACTTCTCGAATTGCCTTAACACCTGCGATCGCTGCCTTACACAAGGCTAGACGAAAGCGAAAACGGTCTTCTTTTGTGGTTTTATACGGAGCCACCCAGCCCCATTCTCCACCGCAGAAAGAGAAAAAGGTAATTTCATTAATCGGGGTGAAAAAATAGGGGCCAGGTAAGCGGGAGATCGTATACTCAGCTGCTGCGCGACAGTAACGGGCAAAGCGATCGCTAAACTCATTACTAAATGGATCGAGATCGTCTGGATACCCGTAGTGGCAGAGATCCCAGATGGGAACGATCTGCGTCTGCTGCATTGCTTCGATCATCGGGTCAATGCTAGAGAAGTCGTAGCCGCCATTACGATCGACTAGGGGCCAGGGAATCCCTTCCCGCGCCACATCAATCCCCAGCGATCGCAAGATGTTGTAGTCTTCCTGTGCGTGACGACCGTGCTGTGTCTCTGCAATCAGATTTCGCCGTCCCTTGTCTTTCCAGAGAAATGTCGAACACTCAAAGCCAGAAATGAAGAAAGTAGGGAAGATTCCAGGTCGTTGAGCCATGCGTTTGCTCTGTAAGTTTACTCGTCATGGTAGGCACTTTTGCTCATTTGAAACACTATCCAACGCGAGATAAATCCGTTGAGTTCCTTAGAGAAGTGTTTACAGCATTTCTAAGGAAACAGGTTTAGTGGGCGGTGGGAAGGCGGCATCTAAGGAAGCCAATTCATCAGCACTCAATTTCAAATCCAGGGCAGCATAATTTTGCTCTACATGGTCAATGCGGCTGGATTTGGGAATAACAATTACATTCTCCTGATGCAACAACCAGGCGATCGCTACTTGAGCCGCAGTAACTTCTCGTTCTTGAGCGATCGCCTTGAGTGTTCCATTGTTCAGCAAACGACCTTGCTCAATTGGGGAATACGCCATAATTGGGATGCTTCGTTGCCGGCACCAGGGCAATAAATTCCACTCAATTCCCCGTCGCATTAGGTTATAGAGGACTTGATTGGTCGCGATCGCGTTTCCGTCCTCCATCTGGCTGGCTTCCTCCATATCCTCGACATCAAAATTACTCACCCCATAGCTGCGAATTTTCCCGGCTTGTTGAAGCGTCTGAAATGCTTCGAGAGTTTCTGCTAATGGAACAGAACCGCGCCAGTGCAATAGGTAAAGGTCAAGATAGTCAGTTTTCAACCGTTTCAAACTTCGTTCGCACGCAGCGATCGCACCTTGCTTGGAGGCGTTGTGCGGATAAACTTTGCTGACTAAAAAAACGGATGCACGACGACTTGCGATCGCTTCTGCGATTACTTCCTCTGCACCGCCTTCGCCATACATTTCGGCAGTGTCAATCAGAGTTAGACCCAGATCGAGTCCGTGGCGTAAGGCATCAATTTCGCTTTGGCGATTCCTGGCATTTTCCCCCATCTGCCAGGTGCCCATACCAAGAATCGGAATTAATTGTCCAGAGGGTAGTTTAAGTGTTCGCATAGCAGTTTTCATCCATTCAAGCTATTTCTGGAGCGTCTGTTGAAAGGTCTTGATAGCATCAACGTGATTCACCATATTGATGCAACGTAACAACAAATCCACATCGATCCCTTTGATTTCCTCACTATTGGAAATCTTTTCGTAGTCCAGAGTGTTGCCCTCTCCCCGCAGGTGATAAATCTCTAGCACTCCGTCTTCCCAGAACCACACTTCAGGAATCTTCAGCCGCTTGTATGTCTCCAGTTTGTTAATGCCGCCACTGGTAAACACCACTTCGATAGCCAGATCGGGACGCACTCGACCAGGGGCAAGTTTATAGGATTTATCTGCCTCTCGCTTGACGGCACCCCCTTCACTTCCTAGGGTCATGGAGCCAGTTGGGGTGAAGTCAAACTCTGCCATAAGCAGGTAAAGCTCCAACAATGCGCCGATCCTCTCCTTTATTGTTTCGTGGGGTTCTCCTGGCATCCGTCGAATCTCCAGTACTCCATCCAGGAAGGAAAGCCGATATCCTGGACGGTCTAACAATTGCTCAACTGCTTTGAACTCTCTCCAGGTCAATCCCTCAAACAGGAGGGGTTCTTCCCTTTGGGGTGTTGCTATCGTTGCCGTGGTCATAAGAGTCTCTGGTCTGTTTCCAGATTAGGAGTGATTGGGTTTGGATGGCGATCGCTTTAACGTAACTTCTTTTATAGTATGGGTTTATTAAATCAGAAGGAGCCTGGTATTAGAGACCGATCGCTATCCTTAAAATTCCTTGCCTTCAAAGTACTTGAGCTATCTTGGATAAAACCCTGCAAGATAGTCTATGCTCACGCTTCGCCTTACCCAACACGCAGATAGTCAACCAGCCTACTATCGGGTTGAAGTTGCCTTGAAGGGTGATGGTTCGAGACAAACGGCGACAGTACGTTTCCAGTTCAAGCTGACTCAGCAGGAGCAGGAAAACATCCGTTGGTATTTGGAGGATTATCTCCAGTATCTCTCCGACCCTGCCCCTCAGATTGCAGCAAAGGTAGAGAGACGGATGGCGGAGATCGGAGTTGAGCTATTTAAAGAAATTTTTCAGGCGAATGATGATGCTCGTGATCTGTGGGCAACCCTGCGTCAGAACTTGAATCATACTCGTGTGGAAATTCTGACGGATATTGCCCAGGCAACAGCGATTCCCTGGGAATTGTTGCGCGATCCCAAAACCGATGCTTGTCTGGCGTTGCGATCGCCTGCGTTTGTTCGTAGCTATTCGCAACCTGCTCAACGTCCACGACTGCCTCAAACTAATGGAGATACCATTCGGATTCTACTGGTGATTTGTCGTCCTCAAGGTAGGGACGATGTGCCATTTCGTTCTGTTGCTAGTCGGTTGATTAAGGGACTTGGCACCAGAACTGATGGGTTTCAGTTAGATGTTTTGCGTCCACCGACCTTCGAGCAACTCAGCCGTGTTCTACGGCAGGCGAAGGCGCAAGGCAAACCGTATCATGTCGTTCACTTCGATGGACATGGAGTTTACCAGGATAGTAGTCAACTGACGCTAAACAAAAATCCGCTATTTTTTGCGGATCGTCGTCCGGGGATGCACGGCTACCTGGCATTTGAAAATGGGATGGCTGACGAGAATGTTGAGTTTGTCAGTGGTTCAGATTTAGGGCAACTGCTGGTAGAGACGGATGTCCCAGTTTTAGTGCTGAATGCCTGTCGCTCAGGTCATGCTGAGGCACAGGATGCTCCAACACAAATCGAGGGTGCAACTTCAGATCAGATAGGTGATGCCCATTCACCGGTGCGATCATTTGGTTCATTGGCGCAGGAAGTGATGGATGCAGGGGTAGCTGGTGTGGTTGCCATGCGTTACAACCTTTATGTGATGACAGCCGCTCAGTTTGTGGCGGATCTGTATGCATCGCTGGTGCAGGGGCAGACGTTAGGCGAGGCTGTAACCTCAGGACGGAAACAACTCAAGGATCAACCTCAGCGAGAAGTTGCCTACAAACCTGTGGCATTGCAAGACTGGCTGGTTCCTGTGGTGTATGAGGCAGCTGCGATCACCCTTTTCCCAGCACCTGTTCACTCGCAAAAGCTAACAATCCAATTGCATGAGAATGATGCTCTCCCTGTAACTGGAATGTTGGATGCTCAACTACCCAAAGCTCCAGATGCTGGATTCTTTGGACGGGATGAGACGTTGTTGGCAATTGACCGAGCATTTGACCATCATGCGATCATATTACTCCATGCGTTTGCTGGAAGCGGAAAGACCAGCACGGCGGCTGAGTTTGGTCGTTGGTATGCATTAACAGGTGGATTGCTTGAGGCTGGAAAACAGGGATACGTATTGTTCACGTCGTTTCAGCGATATCTGCCGTTATCAAGGGTGCTGGATAAGCTCGGTCAGGTTTTTGAGCGCGATTTGGAACGATCTGGAATTCAGTGGCTGGCATTGAGTGATGAACAGCAAAGGGCTGTTGCGTTGCAGGTGCTATCCCAAGTTCCGGTGCTATGGATTTGGGACAATGTGGAACCTGTTGCAGGATTTCCTGATGGCGAGACTCAACGCTGGAGCGAAGCCGAGCAGCAGGAACTGGCAGACTTTCTTCGAGATGCGCGAGACACTAAAGCTAAATTTTTGCTGACTTCTCGACGCGATGAACGAGGATGGTTAGGCGATTTACCTGTGCGAGTGCAAGTGCTACCAATGCCTATGCAAGAACGGGTGCAATTCGCACGAGCGTTAGCAAAGAAACATGGGCACCGTCTAACAAATGTAGAGGATTGGCGACCGTTGCTGAGATACACACAAGGAAATCCGTTGACGATTACGGTAGTAGTTGGTCAAGCACTGCGTAATGGATATAGAAGCAAAGAGCAAATTGAAAAATTTGTTGCTGACTTGCAATCTGGTGAAGCTGAATTGGATGATGACGAGAGCGACGGGCGAGCTAAATCTCTAAGTGCATCTTTGAGCTACGGATTTGAACATAACTTTACCCTAAAGGAGAAAGAGAGACTCGCTTTACTATCTTTCTTTCAAGGGTTTGTTACTGCTTTTGTATTTTCTACGATCGGTTATCCTGATAATGAATGGAGAACTCCAAAAGTTGCAGACTTTGAAGAATTTTATCGTACAGCTATATCAATACTGAAGCGTGCAACTGAAATTGGGTTTCTCCAAGAAATCGAAGTGGATTTTTATTGGATTCATCCAGCTTTACCTTGGTATTTCAATCGCTTATTTAGACAGCTTTACGCACTTAAGGAAACTAGACTATCTGCCACTTATGCATTTGTAAGAGCAATAGGAGACTGGGGGACAGGCTATCACAACCTTTACTTTGATGGGAATCGAGATGTGGCTGCTTTTCTAATTGCTGAGGAATTAAACTTGCTGTATGCCTTAAAATTAGCGATAGTTAATAACTGGAAAAAAGAGTTGAATGATGTAGCGAGAGGTCTATTTGCACTCTATGAACATATAGGTGATAGAAGCCAAGAAGAGAGCCTTACAGTAAAATTACTTCCCTATTTTGTTGATTCTAAAACTAGAGAACCAATATTAAATTTAGAAGAGGAGTGGGATAGGCTCACTCACCATTACTTCAAACTTCTACTTCATCATGGGCGAATGGAAGAAGCAAAACAACTCCAACAGAAAAAAGTCGAGTGGAATCGAAAGCAAACTCAGACAATTATAAATCTGTCGCCGGAAGAGTTGGATGAGACCCAAAAAATCGATATTAGGAACCTGGCTGTATCAATTGAAGGTATAGGTGTAATTTTTCGTTCGCAAAATAACCCTGAATGTGTTGGCTATTTTGAAGAAGCTGTATCACTTTATCAAAAGATCAGTAATAGAACTGCTGAAGCTGTGGTTGCACACAATTTGGCTCAAGCATATAAAGATATATCTGAAATTCAGAATTATACAGAAGCCCAAGAGTGGCTCTTAAAAGCTTTTCAACTATATGGTGAAAATGATTTCCTTGGAAAAGGGAAAAGCGCAATTCTATTTGGTAAGGTGTGTCATGAGCGTTTCGAAAAAGCGCGGCCTTTTGGAGAGGAGAAAGCCCTGCTTCGAGAACTAAATCTAGGAATAGAGTTTTATCACAAAGCACTTAAGTCTTTGCCTTCCAATGCTGTAGCAGACTTGGTTGAGGCATCTATAGGTCTTGGAGATACATACAGCGATGCAGTCGAATTTGAGTTAGCTTTATCGTATTATCAACAAGCAATTCGCTACAGTGAAGAAATCGGAAACTTTTACAAAGCAGCTCAAGCGCGTTATAGCGCTGCTATCACTCTTGCACGGGCAGAAAGATATGATGATGCTCTTTTCTATGCACAAGCTGCACTAAGGACTGTAGAAACTTGTGGAATAAACGAAAAGATACAACCAACAAAAGATTTGATTTCAAACCTTGAGCAGAAGTTACTTGAAAGATCAGGATTAAGCTAATGACATCATCTCTATGGTTCGACAATTTGCCTACGCTTGGGCAGTTAGCTCCTGGACAGGCTGCAACTAAGCTACGTGAGCTTGGTGAAATTGCTGATGCTGAGGTTCTAGAATCTGCTGAGAAAGATGTTCCGCAAACTTATGCTGCCTGGTCTCTTCTAGGCGATAAACCCTGGTAGCACACGCCTCACACGCTTGGCTATCTTGCCCCTGCTCCTCCCAACAGTCACGACTTATCGATTCAATCTGCCAGCAATATCGCTCCTGACCTCACCGTGAAAAGCGATCACAATTGAGTATGATCAATCTCTTAAACTCTCAAATCTTTACTGCATGATGGACACTGCTCTTTGGTTTGATGACCAACCTGTTTTAGGTCATCTTCCTCATTTACAGGCTGCTGCAAAACTCAGGGAAATTGGAGATGAAGTTACTGCTGAAGTTTTAGAGGAAGATGTAGATCCTAACATCGCTAACTTTAGTGCAAGAAGTTCTTGGCCTTTCCACGATAAACCCTGGCAGCACACGGCTCACACACTTGGCTATCTTGCACCTGCTCCTCCCAATAGCCACGACTTACCGATTCAGTCTGCCAGCAATATCGCTCCTAACCTCACCCTGAAAAGTGATCGCATCAAAATTACCCTCAACGCTTTACGGGTTGCCGATTACCCTGGTAGTGGCACCCATCAAATTTTGTTTGACTTCTACGCTCAGAACCAACTTCCTGACACTACGGAACATCTACACTTCAACAGCACCTATCGAGTCCGAGAAGGCGAACGTGCTGCCCTGCTTAACTACCCCATCTTCCTGGGATTGAATGTTGGCAACAATGGGTTGATCTTTAAGTGCTTCACCGTCAACGTCAAAAACGAAGAAGATGAAGCCGCTATTCAGTTTCTAGAGTCCGATGTATTCAAAACTGGGTTGCAATTGGCAACCACTGTACAACCTGCGATCAAGCCTCTGTCGGAAATGGCGATTGGGTTCACTAAGGCAATTGCCAATCGTCGCAAGAACGTTCCCGTGCAAGATATCCATATTGGTCTGGATTTCAGCAACAATCCGATGGGTGCTCGTTTAGCAGAGGGAGTTTACATCGCTGTGCAAATTCCCGAAACACTTACCCGTGTCTGGGATTGGAGCGATTGGATTTACGACACCAGCACAGGACAAATCGTTAAAGACTACAGCCGCGACCAGTTGATTCCCTACAATTACATCGCCTTTGGCATCAGTCGCTATGAGGCAAGTTAAATGAACAGAACTGCTAGTATGCTTCGTAAAAACTAAAGCTAGCGCTTACGCCCCTTCACCTTTTAGAACACGAGGGGAGAATACCTCACTGTTGTTCAGTGAACCATAACACTTCCATGCCCAAGGTTTTGCTCAGAGGAGTGATCGCATAGCGTCCGCTTTGTGGAGTGGGCGACAATAGAAACCTCAACTCAAGAAAGCCGCTACTTTCTCTGGAACCCCGAATGTGCAAAGAGTCGGGAGAAAATAAGGTCATTTTGTTTAACCTTGGCGGTCATGGACACTTTGATATGCAGGCGTACATGAACTATCAGACCGGAAAACTGGTAGATACTGAGTACAGTGCAGAGGAAGTCGCGATCGCTCTGGCAGGATTACCTGTTGTCGGTTAGGGTTCTGGAGAGCTGATTTCTTGCCGTCCTCAGTTGTGGTTGTGTTTGTGTTATGCTCAGTGTCCCTCTGCAACTGCCTGACGCAGATATCGTGTTCTACCCGTCTCTGCTGGATGGGCAGGAAAGCGATCGCTTGCTCACACAACTGACTGAAACGATTGACTGGCGACAGGACTGGATTACCATCTACGGGCGCTCAATGCCTCAACCGAGACTGACGGCTTGGTATGGCGATCCTGGTACATCCTACACTTACTCTGGTATCACGATGCACCCTTCTCCCTGGACAGGCACATTACTTGACCTCAAGGCAAAGGCTGAAGCCGTTTCTGGTGTCGTGTTCAACAGTGTGCTGCTCAATCTCTACCGAGATGGCAACGACAGTATGGGCTGGCACAGCGATGATGAACCGGAGCTAGGGCAAAATCCGGTCATTGGTTCTCTGAGTTTGGGAGGAACACGGCGGTTCATACTGCGGCACCGAGCCGGAAAAGGCTTGAAGCATCAACTGGAGTTAACTTCTGGTAGTTTCTTGTTGATGCAGGGGACAACGCAACATTACTGGCAGCATCAAATTCCGAAAACTAAACGTCCGGTTCCTCCCCGGATTAATTTGACCTTTCGAGTCATTGACTTGTCAGTTCGCCTAACTAGCGAACTTGACACTGATTGAGCTTAGTAAATAAAGCAGGCACATAGTCGTAATAGCGATCGCTAGCAAGATAAATGGCATCTGTGGTACAACTGCCACAACCAGGTTCGCTGAGAATGTCACTCAATAAGTTAGAGGAAATCCCCCCCCAAGGAAACTGTCCGATTGGTGCCGTAGCAGTAGAGTTTAGTTCCGAATCCAACCGCCATTTGGTTCCAGCTAACACGACCCCAAAAGGATTGTTTTCCGGTAATGGTTGGGATCTGTACCATCCCACTGCCTGACCAAACTTTTCAACTCGTGCTTTCGGATTTTTCGTCTGAGAGGCAGTCTGCTGCCAGATACGCTTTTGAGCGCTGTACCCAAAGCGTCCCTTACTGGCTTGCGACCAGAGGGTGTCTATGCTACGAAAATCCTCACAGGGAAAGCGATTGAGCAGGGTTTTGCTGCCATAGAGTAAGTCCGCACCCTGTCCTTGTAGTTTCTGCAATCGCTGAAAAATGGCGCGAGTCTCGACATCCGCACCCCGCCAGTCACCTGCTGCCAAAAGGCTTTTGAGGCGGCTGTAGTTGATGCGCCATTTGTTAGGAGAAGTGCTTGCGATCGCATCGAAGGTAACGCTTTTAACGATGTCCTGATATACCTGTCGGATAGAATCGTTCTTTTGCAGGTAGGCTCCTTGTAGGCGAAATACATAGCGACCATCAGGACTGCTGAACAGCACATTATCAGACTCGTAGAGTCCAGTGGAAGTGTAGGCGATCGCTTTCTGTCCAGCAACGGTGAGGGGGCGATCGTCATTCTGGCTCAATTCGCCTTTCCAGCTTGTCAGGGGCAACCGCTTAGAGTTGTCGTAGATGCTAATGCTGATGATCGGAGGGGTTTCAGGTAGACTCTCCCGGTTCACAAAATCTTGCTGCTGCCAAACCTCTAGAACTTCTAGCGGGGGGCTTGGCTTCGTCGATTGAGTCGTACTGGTAGGCGTAATCACATAGCCCTTTGGGGAAACGAAGCGAAACCCAAAGCGATCGCTCAGGTAAAACACATCCCGACTTTGCATTGAGGCGTTGGGAGCAGGTTTGGCGGCAATTGCCTCAGGCGTGGGAGATTGAGTGGATGATGTTGGAAGATTGCTGCTACAGCCAATAGCCAGAAATGTTAGTAACCCAACTACAATAGAGCGCTTCATATCGCTAGATTAAGTATTCTTCGATCTTGATGTCGTCTCCAGTCTGGCAAGTTTGCGATTGAATCGGTTACTTTGTTTCAGTTTGAGATACAAAGGCATAGCGACCCGCTTTCCCCAGCATCAGCAAGCAAATACGCCGTTTTGACGAGCGCACAACATCGCATACAAGCGTGATCGCGCCTGACAATAGTGGTTGAGAAGAAGAGCGAGCGCACTCCAGTTAAGACTCATTGCTCCAAAAGAAGTGGTAATAGCCGCTGTAATTCTCCACAAGCTGCCTGAAGTGATTCTGGTGCATCTTCTGGTAAGTTTTGAGAACGGCATTGATCTGCCAGTTTCTCAACATAGGGCTTGCAAGAAGCTTCATTTTTCAGAAATTTTGAATAGGTATCTTCCTCGTTTACAGGTTCTTCCTGCAAGTAGTGTATCCAGGTTTCAATATTGCGTTTAGGTACAAATACTGCGATCGCTTCATCTGGTTGACGATTTTCCTGGGAATCTTCGCTGAGGGCGTGAGCTAACTGATTGAGTCGTTCCTGCGATGTGTCAGTATCTGCATCAATCAACACGACTAATCCAATCGATACACGGTTTTTATTTTGGCGATATGCTTTTACTTCCGCCGGATACTGAGTGCGTACATACTGTTCCCCAGATTGGCTACCTGGAGGACAGATTTCAGCTCGGAATCGACCTGCAAAACCTCGTTTTTTTAAGAAATAACGAGCAAAAACCTCCTGCTGTCTATCTTCACAGAGGATGACAATCTGGACTCTATGCTGGCTCATTCAACCAGCCCCGTGCAATGAGTTCTGAAACGGGTAGTCCAGAATTTTCAGCTACTTCACTACTAATTCGTTTTACTCGGACAGGGGCATTGCTTTGACGCTCAAACCAATAGCCGATTGGTGAAGCCAAAAGGTAATTAATTAATTCAGGATGGTGAGAAATTAGTAACGTTTGAAGTTTTCTTTCGCTACAAAAATCGTAAAGCTCAATAAGCCAGGGTTGAATTTCTGGCAATGCTAAGAAGTTTTCAGGTTCATCAATGCACAAGGTATAGTCTTCGGATTTGGTACCATGAATAAGTGTGTACAAAGCAACTAACGTTTTTTGTCCATCGGACAATTCTCCCAGGCGATATTCAATCGGTTTTGTGGTCGCTGCTCCTCCTGAAAAACGTAGTTTTAGCACCAAGTTTTGTTCGCTTACTCGCTCAAATCTAAAGTTTGTGAAGCCATCCAGTACATTTCTTAAAATATTTCCAATTTCAGCGACCTTGCCTTGATCTTCAGAAAGGTAGCGATACCAAGAAACAAAATTTTCTGCCTTACTGACCAAACGCATTTCTTCCTGGTTACTCTCATCAACCATCAAACTGGGAATGATTCGCACGATGATAAATCGTGCCATCCGTTCTCTAAACCAAGTTAACTTTGTGTTATCCCTTATCGGCATTAAAGATGGCAGCATAGACTGAGACCAATCAAACGAGTATTTCGATCCCTCGGAATGATCGTCTCGATAGAGTTCAACGCTACCTAACTCAAATTTCAGTAAAAGCCGATTATCAAACCACAGACGCTCGTACTCAACGCGAATTTTATCCCGATATGGACCAATACCCAACTCATATTTGTAGCTGCCGCCATTACCTAAAATCTCTAGCTCAAAACGTTGAATTTGGGAGGTTTGCCAGCGGGTGCAGTCCACAGATTTGAAAATTCCCTCGACCTTACTATCACCACTGACAAATGCCTGAATTTTCTGCAATACTTCAAAAACAGTGGATTTACCTGCTCCGTTAGAACCTAGAAATAAATTAATGGCGTCAACATTAAGTTCAAAATTAACTAGGCAGCGAAAATTATCAATATATATACGTTTCAGCATCAATTTTTCTCAGTAAAAACTACTATAGACAAAGGTGTTTGATTCTTTTCTCCTCAATCCATCCTAATCGACAGAGTAATCAACTTGAACCGCAAGTGGGGTATCAAGTGGACTTGGGGAACGTTCACCCAGCTTCTCGTAGGAAAGGTGGGAGCGATCGCACTTACCCAACACTAAACAAGTGCGATCGCTACAGGTGCAATGAGGCAGTCAAACACTTGGTTAGATTTTTCCTAGATTGCGATCGCTTCCATCTGCTGAGAACTTTCTTTGAGCATTTGGGCGATCGCATTGTTGATGAAGGGAGAGCGATCGCATAGCATACCAGAAGCGATCGCTATAATTCCCTGCTTGAGAAAAAGAAACCGATCGCGACAAACCCGTGATCTAGAAGCAAAGACACATTACCAGGGCAGCACCTCACCATTAGCGTGCCAAAAAGTACCTGTATTTTCCAGTGTCAACTCATCAATCCTCGCCAACAACCCCTTCACCGACTCCTCCGGCGTAATGCCACCAGATGTAAAATTCGTCATGCGGGTTTGAACTAAGCCTGGATGCAGAATTGCCACCGCGATCGCACGAGGTTTGAGATCGAGAGATAGCGACTTGCCAGCCATCGACAACGCCACCTTCGACATCCGGTAGCCATAGGAACTGCCAGAGGTATTATCTGCAATTGACCCCATCCGACTTGTCATCAAGGCGATTTTGGAGCCGGCTTTGAGAAGTGGCAATAGCGCGTGAGTGACACGTAAAGGCCCCAGAGCATTTACCTCAAACTGCTCTCGAATGCTCTCAAAATCTAAGTCTTCAAGGGTGACACGCTTGATAATTCCCGCATTGTTAATCAGGACATCAATGGTGGTATCACCCAGGCGATCGCGTAAAGAAGCAACCGAAGCCTCTGAGGTAATATCAACCCCTTCCTCAACCTGCACCCCTAGCTGCTTCAACTCCTCAGAAGCACTGCGACAGACGGCAATAACGCGATCGCCCCGCGCTTGCAGTTGACGGCAGTATTCATAACCAATGCCGCGATTAGCACCCGTAACCAGATAAGTTGCCATGCGAACTCCAATGTCTTGATTAGAGAGACGTTCCTAGAAACCACTCATAGCCTACCTGAAACTGTCGCTTACCATCGTGTTCTATAATGCTGCCGTGTGCCACGATCGCTCGGTCAAAATCCCAGGTGAGAATCTGTTGAATGGACTGCTTTACCTGGTCTTTCTCCTGAGTTGCGATTTTTTCCAGTAATGATGGACGAAGTTGCTGGTAGCCACCGAGCAGTTTGGCAACTAACTGTGCGGTGAGCGAACTGTTTCCATCAAAATGAAATGCCAGGTCGGTCACAATCAAAGTGCGACTTTTGGGATGGAAGAAAACCCATTCATTCAGAGGAGAGTATCCTTTGATATCCAGTGTGTTGAACCCTGTAACCATTGCAGCTTCAACGCCATCAAAAAGCTGGCTGGTGCGATCGCTAAGAATCCGGTCAATCACTAAATCGGGGCGCTTCTGTTCTAAACCCGGTGTTGCCCAAAGTTCTGCATCAGGATAAATCTGCTTGAACTGGGCGACGAACAAGTGATGATACAAATTGGGAACAACGATGTAACCAACGTCTCCTAATTGATTCAATTGATGAATCAGTACCTCATCAATGCGAATTGGCGAGATGACCATTAATCTGTCATCGTTCAGACGAATCACCGTCATTCTCGTCCCAACTTCTAACCCAAAATATTTCAGCGGTTGTTCAGCAACCCAAATGTCGGTATCAATAGCTCTCAGCATTGTGATGATTCAATTAGATTCGGTGGGTGAAGGATTAGAATTGCCGCACGCTGTAGTAGAGACACGCCAAACTGCCGACGATATAAACTAACCAGGTGCCGAAAAAGCCAATCGCCCGTCCTGGTGACGGCCCATAGGTTTGGATTAATCCCCAAGCATGAGCAATCCGCGCCAGAATCAGCGTTGCACCCAGCAGCCACAGCAGCCCAGATGCCGCTTGCATCCACTCCAAGGCAATCAGAAATAATAAGCCGAGGGGTACGTACTCGGTGAAATTGCCATGCGCCCGGATTGTCCGTTGTAACACGCCATCATCCACCTCTTTCCTGGCAACGGACTGTTGCGTCAGTTTCTCTACAAATGCTGCCCAGGCGTTGGGATGCTTCAAGTAATTGGGCTGTGAGGCAATTTCTGCGGGGGTCGCACCATGCCAAATGCGAGTCCGGGTACGTTCCATCGCCACCCGATAGGACAAACCTAGAGCCAGTAACCCGTGACAGCCAATGAAGAAGGTTGAAATCGGAATCAGTGCAGACATTGATACTCAACAATCGCAATTCTGGTACTGAGGTTATTTGATGTTGGCGATCGCAGTCTTTTAAATTCTTGCGGAATATCGCCATCAGCTTTTTGGGACAATCAATTTTGAGCGAATGTCACCGAAATTGGATCTAGATAGCAGGCTTCTTGAAGAAGCCGGGTATCTGAGTAGCAATTCAATGATCCATCGCCCCTGCCTATGAATCTCTTGCAAGAGTTTCTGTTCAACCCAAGCGATCGCAAAATTCCCCTCGACCAGCCACCGATGGAAACCTTACCGCAATGGGGACATTGGCTGGAAACGCCAGAGATGATGGTGGCAATCATCCCACCGGGACATCTGGAAGTGAATCTGCGATCGCCACTTCATCTGGTAGTCACCAGTTTTGGCGTAACTCGTGGAGTTGCTGCCTTTGATAGCGATCGCCTGCGACCTTACGAAGCCCTGCCGGGAGGATTTGATATTGTGCCTCAAGGCAGCACTTACCGTTCTGTCGAAGATGCCTCCTGTTTTGTGGTGTTTGCGTATTCGCAAGCGTTCCTGTCGCGCACAGCGGCAGATGAGCAAAGAGTTGAGTTACTGCCGGGGCAGATTCCAAAGACGCATTGGGGTTTAAGTACAGCGATCGCGATACAGGAGTTTTTTAACAGCGGACAGGTTGGTGGTGCGTTCTACCTAGAATCCGTGGCAACGGCAGTCCTAGGTCAAATGATCTACCGGAGATCGAATCGCGCTAGACAATTCAAACGTCCGCCAGAATTTTTGTCACCCAAGCTATTAAAAACTAGCCTGGAATATATCCAGGCACACCTGTCACAGGAATTGAACCTGAGCCATATTGCTGCGGCGGCGGGGTTTAGCCCGTACCATTTTGCACGGGCATTCAAAGCAGCCACGGGGCTGTCACCCTATCAATACGTCCTGCGGTGTCGGTTGAAATATGCCCAGAAACTTTTGCATGACCCAACCCGCAGGCTAGCTGAAGTTGCAGTGGAAGCGGGATTTGGCAACCAGAGTCACATGACCAGCGTGTTTCGGAGAATGTTGCAGACAACCCCAAGACGTTACCAACAGGAGAAGGGGCTACAGCTACCCATTCTCTGACAATGCCAGCATTACTGATGACGGCGGCTGTATAGGGTCGTTAGGTCGAGGATGGCTTGTAGCCCAGCATTCGGAAGTAAAGTCCTTGTTGGGACAGAAGTTCGTCATGGGTGCCTTCCTCGACGACCTCGCCCTCTTGCATGACAAAAATGCGATCGCAGTCTACGGCGGTTTCGAGTCGGTGCGTCACTAAGATAATCGTTCTTTTGCGACGCAGACGCTGGAGGGTTTCTATTACCCACTGCTCGTGCTTCAAATCCAGCGAACTCGTCGGTTCGTCGAGGATGAGTATTGGAGCCTTAGTAGCTAGCGCCCGCGCGATCGCTAGACGCTGCCGTTGTCCGCCCGATAGGTTTTGTCCGCCCTCACTAAGTAGGGTATCGTACTGATCCGGCAAGGCTTCGATGAACTCAGCCGCCCCGGATTCCACCGCCGCCTCCCGAATCTCGTTCAAGGTCGCGTCCGCGCAGCCGTAGGCAATATTCTCCGCAATCGTTCCGGGGAAAAGTGGGCTGCCTTGCGTCACCAGCGCCATGTGTTTGCGGACATCGGCAACCTTAAGCGTGCGGATGTCGAAACCGTCGAGTTGAACGCTCCCGTGTGTCGGGTCGTAGAAGCGTGGCAAGAGGTTGAGCAGCGTGCTTTTTCCCGTCCCGCTAGGCCCCAAAAACGCCACCATCTGACCCGGTTCGATAGTCGCATCGATTTCCCGTAACACGGGTCGCTCAGAGATGTACTCAAAGCTTACGTCGGCAAGGGTTAGAGTGCGGGGATGGACGGGAAACGATCGCGCGTCAGGCTCGTCGGTTATGGCAGGCGGCTCGTCAATGATTGTAAAGACGCGATCGCATGAAGCTACAAACGTCTGGATCTTGGTAGTGAACCCCAACACCCAACCGATTGGGTCCCAGAACTGATTAAGGTACGCCAAGAATACGATCAGATCGCCGAGGGTCAGGCCGTTCGGCACCTGGCGCAAAAACTGGTCGCGATAGACCAGATACCCGCCATAGCCGAAGATTACCCCGCTTCCCAGAGCAAAGACTACCTGAACCGCGAGCGGATAGAGGTTCTCCTGCCAATGGAGTCGCATGGCGGCACCGACGCTGCGATCGACCATCCGTGCGAAGCGCCGCGACTCTGTCGCTTCTCGACGGAAAGACTGGATCAGTCCAATCAACTCTATCGCTTGCTGCATGGTTGAGGTCATGACTGCA
The DNA here is from genome assembly GCF_039962115.1 of Funiculus sociatus GB2-C1. Taxonomy (NCBI): domain Bacteria; kingdom Bacillati; phylum Cyanobacteriota; class Cyanophyceae; order Coleofasciculales; family Coleofasciculaceae; genus Funiculus; species Funiculus sociatus. The sequence goes on from NZ_JAMPKJ010000001.1 coordinate 58,357, forward strand.
TCGGTCTGCTTCGACTCAAACGCTCGACGCCTAATCCTTCCCTCGAAGTACCAATTCGCCAGTAGCAGAAGCGGCGTGAATGAAAGTGCGAACACAGTGAGAAGGACGTGGCGCGACAGCATGATCCAGATCATCGCCGTCAGCGTCACCGATGCGGCGGTAGAGCCGATGAGCGTATCGATCACCCCCCAAGGGCCGAGGCTGTCGTAGCTCAACCGATAGATTGCGTCACCTTGCGATCGCGAACCGTGCCAGCCTAGACTCAGCGCCTGCATTTTGTCGTATAATTCGGTGCGAACCCGCAAGGTGCCGTTGTACTGGATGCGGTAGTTCAACATCTTACGAAGCATGAAGACGGTATCGCTCATGATCCTGATGATCGTCGCGACGAACGCCATTCCGAAAATTCGGTTCAGCTTGCCTTCGCCGAACGGGGCAAGAAACAGCGTATGAACCCAGTTGGGTTTCGGGGTTGGTGAGAGAACCGTATCAACTAGAATCGCCATAGGCCAAGCGTTGAGAAGGTTGAAAAGCACCGATGCCCCGATCAAAAATAAGAGCGTGACGATCAGCCAGAAGTCCTTGCGGAAGTAGGAAATAGACCGGAGGACGATCCGCAGCAACCAATGTTGGTTGATTGAAGGCACCACCATTTTTGGTGAATTTTTAGGGGTTTTTAAACGTGCTTTGAGTGGAAAAGTCATGAATGTGCTGGGTGACTCTAAGCAGGACAATGCACCAATTGGGTGATGTCAGAGGACTGGGGAGGTCAGGAATCTACTTTGGGTTTTCACTCCTGTCCAAAAATCCTCAATCGAACCTCTGTAATATCCCCTGATCAACAGGACATTTTTGTAGTTAGGTGTAAGAAGTTAATTAAAAGTTATCAAGCTGGTGGTGCTGCGACAAAAAGAGCGTAAGGGGTTTGTCTTGTTGCCCAAGCGATGGGTGGTAGAACTGACTGATGTGTTGACCCCTTGACCATTTCAACCCGTTTTAACGGGTTTGAGCTTTGAGCCGGAACTTTAGTTCGCTGCAAGGTGCAATTGAAGCTTACATAATTGACGTTGCTGAATATGGGAATGATTTTCCAAAATTTAGAACGAGCCTTCGATGTTCCAGCGCTCGCTTCATATCTACATTCAGTAACACCGATAATTCCAACCCAGTTATGATTGAATTGTTTCTATCCTCTGTATCAAGACATTATATACTTGTTGAAACATTTAGATAAGGTACAAGACTGTGAATGAGAAATTTGCAGAGGTAGTCACCCAGTGTAGAAAACCGACTATCGAATTACTTAGGAAAGTGCTTTCAGCTAGACAAGGATTCTCTGAAATTGAAAGTAACTTCATTACATACATGGCTGGATTTTCTCATCATGAAATTGCAGAAAGTTTATTTTCGGATTTCAATTTATCTTTCTTAAAAGGAACTTCGATATTTTTTGATAAAGAAAATAATAAGTTTCACTTCAAAATATTATTAAACGACCAAAATCATTACTGTAGTAAGTTACATATGGGAAGGATAGAGCGTGATTACAACTCTCCAATGTTTTGGAGTAAAATGGAATTCAGAGATAAAGATGGTTTATATATTGATAGCCTTGGAAAGCAGCTACGCGGATGTTCTGGAGAACAGGTCAGAGCGTACATCGCACAAGGAACATCAGGTATATCTGAAAATGTGGTGTCTTATCAAAGAGATTTGCAAGGTTATTGCGTAGTTACTCATTTCGTTAGAGCGGCTGAACCTAATACGGATATCAATGTGAAAACTGTTTTTAGCAGAGTCACAGCGTGCATTTTTGTAAACACCTCCGAAAAATCTTTCTATAATCTGTCACTTTATCAATTTCAACACCGAACCGAGCTATACCCGTTACTAAAAAGTATATATTGGTATGTCATAGATGCCATACCGCCTGAAAAAGTTATAGATTTCCTACACAAAATTAAAGCCGATTTCAAGCTCATGCAATATGCAGGTACAAAGCATGACTATCTTCAAGAAGTACTACCTGAGATTGAGCTGATGGTACTAGAGCGATGCAATCAACTTTTGAGAACTCCTTAAAGAGGAAATGGCGTTGCTGAGTGCAGGTATAAAGCTATCGCTAGAACCTCGAAGGCTCGTTCTAAATTTTAGGAAATCATACCCGTATTCAGCAACGCCACATAATTCACTCCTGCCAGTTCAAAAAAGCATCAATCAATTAGGTGAATAAACTGGGTGATGTGCAGCACATAACTTTGTTAAGGTCGGGTTGTTGTAACTGTTATGACAGAAACATTGGCGGATACAACTGCCGTCTTATTGGATTGTATCGGCTAGTAATAGAGTTGTTGTCCTACTAGAGCTACATACCTATCTATATGAAAAATCTCAACCAGTTGTCTTGGAAAAACGCAATCGCTCTGGCTGTTATGGCAACAATTGCCACTGGCGCGATTGCGCGGAGCGCAGCGCTCGAAGCGATCGCTAAACTCCCATCAACAGCCCAATCCTCAATCCAACCCAACTCAACAACACCAACAGCCTCTAACTCCAAAAAAGACTTTGAGCAAATCTACAATTTAAGCGGGCATCAATACGATGTTACTTTCCTGGCCTTCAATCCGAATAGTCAAATCCTGGTCAGCCATAGCGCTGGTAAGGCAATCAAGCTGTGGAACCTCAAGACAGGTAAGCTGCTGCGTACCCTGAATGAAAACGTATATGCCGCAGGTGTTGTTGCAATTACTCCCGATGCCCAAACCTTGGTGACTGTTGACCATAAGGCACAGGCTAATGGCAAAACGATTAAGGTGTGGAACCTGAAAACTAATAAACTTCTCCGCACCTTGAACGGTCATTCACAACCAGTCAATCACCTTGAAATTAGTGCCGATGGGCAAACTTTAGTCAGTGCTAGTAATGACAAGAAAGTGTTGGTGTGGAACCTGAAAACAGGCAAACGCCTACAGACCATCAATCCCCAATCAACGCCGATTCTGGCGATTGCCCTCAGCCCAAACGGTCAGCTGCTTGCGACTGGTGGTGGAGAGAGTGTGGATCAAAATACCAGTAAGGACACCAGCATTCAGCTATGGGATATCAAGACGGGAAAACTGCTGGGTACTCTCGAAGGACAGACTAGCCCAATTAGTTCCATTGCGATCGCTCCCGATGGGCAGACGCTTGTCAGTGTTGCAGATTCCATCAAGATATGGAACCTGAGAACAAAGCAGCTTCTCCACACATTACCTGGAGGTTCCGCTTCCATTTCAATTAGCCAGGATGGGCAGAAGCTGGTTACGGCTGCTTGGGATCATTCAGTCAAATTGTGGAATTTGCGGACTGGAACGTTAGTTAAAACCTTGTTTGAGCCTTCCATTAACGACCAACACGTTGGTCGCATATACTCAACCAGCATTGCCTTTAGCCCGGATGGCAAAAAGATTGCCATCGGTTCTGGGGGTGTTTTGTCCACTTTTGGAATCAGTGTTTTGCGCGGGTCTTTTTGAAGCAGTGGCGATCGCATTTTGATAAGTTAGCGTCGTAAGAGAAATTCATCAAAACGGTGTCTTTGTTCGTAAATGCAAATCTCCAGATTGTGGATGCACAAAGGGAAGTTCCCTGGCGTGTAGATCTAACCGGCTGGCAGTTGCCCGACATCCGTAAAGGCGATCGCCCAATATCGTAACAAATAATTTCTAAGTGACCGCTGCAACCTTGGCAGTATCACTTATTAAGTGTCCATCTTCCATGTGAACAATGCGATCGGCAATATCTAAAATGCGGTTGTCATGAGTGACCAGTAGAATTGTGCAACCTTGTTCTTTTGCCAGTGTTTGCATCAGGCTAACGACTTCACGACCGGATTTGCTATCGAGAGCAGCAGTCGGTTCATCAGCAAGAATTAGTTTAGGATGGCTTACCAAGGCGCGGGCGATCGCTACTCGCTGCTTTTGCCCACCCGATAGATCGGCGGGATAGTAATTGATCCGATTTCCCAATCCTACCTGTTCTAGCATTTCGGCTGAGCGCTGGCGCATCTGGTGCAGAGAAATATCCCTGTGCAACTCTAAGCCCATCTTGACGTTCTGGAGTGCCGTTAAGCTACCGTGCAAGTTGTGTGCCTGAAAGATATAACCATTGTGCCGTCGCGCTTGTACCAGTGCTGTTGGATTTGCACCACAGAGTTCTTGTCCTAACACCTTGAGACTACCCGATTGGGCAGATCGCAATCCACCAACTAAAGTTAGCAGTGTGGTTTTGCCGGAACCAGAAGGCCCGGTCATGATGATAATCTCACCAGCTTTAATTTCTAAACTGATGTCAAATAAAACTTGTTTGCGGAGTTGACCTTGACCAAAGTAGTGATCGAGGTTGTGAATAGAGATGACAGGTTGAAGAGACATAATATAAACCTAAAACATATCAGCCGGGTCAGCCGATTGTAATTTGCGGGTAGCGATCGCTCCAGACAAGGTACACATCACCATCGTCAACATCAACACGAAAATTCCTCGTGCCACAGTCATGTAGAGAGGCAAATTCGTCGCATTACGAGTCAGGTGGTACAATCCTGCGGAAATGGCAATACTAGGGATAAAGCCGATGATTGCCAAGATAACGGCTTCTTCAAACACCACCATGAGTAGGTAGCGATTGCGGTAGCCCATTGCCTTGAAAGTGGCGTATTCTCCCATGTGTGCGTTCACATCCGTTGAGAGAACTTGGTAGACAATAATGACGCCAACAATGAAGCCCATTGTCACGCCCAAGTTAAAAATAAATCCAATCGGTGTATTCTTTGCCCAGTAGCTTCTTTCAAATTCGATAAATTCCTGCCGAGTCAGAACCTGAACATCATTCGGCAAGTGTGCTTTCAAAGCTTGTACCGTTTGCACTGGATCGGTTCCAGGTTGCAGTTGCAGTAAGCCGACACTGACGCTGCTTGCCTGTCTGCGGGGAAATAGCCGCAGAAAGTTTTGGTCGCTGGTAATCAGGTGTCCGTCTGCACCAAAGGAAGATCCGATGCGAATTTTGCCAGCAACGGTAACACTATGGCGCTCAATTTCTGTCTTTAGTGGCTGGTTTTGTTCGAGTTGCGCGATCGCTGCTTTGTAGTCTCCACGGCTACCGCTGTCAAACAAAACTGTGTTAGGTAGCTTGATCGAGTTTAATTGTTGGTTAATGTCTGGTTGCTCAAAGACTGAGCTATTAGGGTCAAATCCCAACATCAGCATACTGGTTTCGCGCTGGGTGGTCGGATGCTTCCAGTTCACCATGTTGGCGTACAGCGCTTCCGCAGACTGAACGCCCGGAATATCCATCGACTGGTACAAACGCCGTCGCGGGAAGGACGACATATTGGTTAGATTGCGCGCTTGAGGGCTGAGCAGAACGACATCGGCGCGAACGCTATTGTGGACAAGAACGGCACTGTTGAATAGCGCACCTTGAAACCCCAACTGCATCAACATCAAGACATCTGCAAAGACAACGCCCGCACAGGCTACGACCAGTTTTCCTTTTTGATGACTCAGTTGCAGCCATCCTAAAGGTGTCCGGCGTTGGAGTTGTTGGAAGCCAATCATAATTTAATGACCACCTTAACTTGCTGATTCGTTAGTCGAGCAGCCTTGCCACTGGAGTCTGCATCCAGACGAATTTTGACTTCCACAATCCGCCCATCAATATTGGCGGACGGATCGCTATTCACAATGTCTTGGCGTAGCACTTTGTAGCCAACCTGTTCGACAGTACCGATAAGTTCGCTGTCAATGGAGTCACTACTTACCTGTGCCGTTTGCCCTGGACGGATGTTCTTGATGTCACTCTGGTAAACTTCTGCGATCGCAAACATCTGCTGCGTTCGCCCAATTTCGGCAATCCCGTCGTTGCTAATTAGTTCGCCAGGACGGGTATAGATTTTGAGGATTTGACCATCCTGAGGCGATCGCACGGATGCCTGCTCTAAGTTTGCCTTGGCTTGCTCAACGGCTGCTAGGGCTTGTCTGACATCCGCTTGGGCTACCTGCACGTCAACTGGACGCACCTCTGCAATTCGATCCAAAGTGGCGCGGGCTTCATTCAGTTGCTGTTGGCGAGAATTCTGAGTGCGATCGCGGGCGGCTTGCGCTTCTTGGAGTTGCTTTTGGGCAGTTGTAAATGCTAGTCGCTTACTATCGCGCTGGGATGCCGAAACCGCTCCGTTTTGATAAAGCAATGCGTAGCGCTGATACTCTACCTGTGCATTTTGGACTTCCGCTTCCAGACGGGCAACGGTAGCGGCTTGCTCGTTCAAGTCCCCAACCCGTTCCGCTTCCAGTTGGGCTATCTGGGAACGTTGCGCCTGGATTTCGCCTGTCTTTGCTCCCGCACGCACCTGATCGAGTTTGGCTTGGGCAACTCGCACCTGTTCTTGTGCCTGCATTACAGATGCCTGGAGGCGATCGCGACTGTTGAGTATCGCAATTGCTTGTCCTTTGCGAACGCGATCGCCTTCCTTGACTAACAGTTGATCCACTCGATTCCCTTCAGCAGATGTGGGTGCAGAAAGCGCGATCGCTTCACCCTCTGGCTCTAGCCGTCCCAACGCTGTCACAGTTTTGATTTGGGGCGTACTGATCACTGTGGATTCGATGGGACTGGATTGCTGGATACGCCCTTGCCAAACGGTATATGCCATCACTCCACCTGTTGCCAAGGTTGCAGCAATCGCCAGCAGAGTCAGTGGTCGAGAAAGACGTTTAGAGGATGGATTACCTGCTGCCACTTCTTGCATCATCTGTCAGATTCCCCAGTTCTATGAGGTTACTAAACTAAACGGTTTAGTTTTTATACAACTAAACTAAACGGTTTAGTACAATAACGTCAAGGGAGTCCTGAAAATTCTCTAGAACTCCTCAAAGCGAATACCCCTAGAATGACTGTGACAATCAGATCAGGAATGAATGAGACGGACGAAGATGACGGAACCGAAGCAGGATGGGTTAGCAGAGAAAGCTGAACAGATATTGACAGGCGCAATGCAAGAGTTTCTGGTGCATGGCTATGCCGCGACTAGCATGGATCGGGTGGCGAAGGCGGCTGGCGTATCCAAACCAACGGTTTACACCTACTTTCAAGATAAAGAAGGACTGTTCACTGCCCTCGTCCAACGGTTTGCTCAGAGAAAGTTTTCCATCATCCAACGTTTCCTGCCGTCGGAAGGAGATGCTTTCGTCGTGCTGCGGCAGCTATTAACGAAGGCACTGAATGAGATCATTTGCGATGGTGAAGAAATTGCCCTGTTGCGGCTAATTATTGGCGAGTCTGGACGCTTTCCCGAACTGGCGCAAATCTTTGTTCGGACGTTGGTAAAACCGGGCGTTGAAACATTAAGCCAGTATCTAGCATCGAGTCCAAACTTAAAGATTGCCGATCCTGAAGCAACCGCACGCATTTTTTTAGGTGCATTAGTTCATTTCATGATGGTACAGAAAATGCTTCACGGTCAGGATATTTTGCCGATGGAGAGCGATCGCTTGATCGATAGCTTAATGCATCTCCTCAAGGAATCCGAAGCTTGAGCGGAGTTGATATTAGCAACGGTTTGCACATTCTTGTCACCACACCCCGAACAGTTGATGACAATTCGGGGGCTACCGATCTAGTTGTGAGCAAATTTCTAGATATGCGATCGCATCAGCTATTTCCAGTGCTGAAATAATTCCTTTTAGTTGCCAGAGGGAAGCCTTAACATCAGCTCATCAGCAGCCCTTCTCCTGGCTCTAAAGAGAAAACATATACTTTTATTGCGATTGTTACATTCCCATGCTAAACTTGCCTCAAATATCTGTTCCTCTATAAGGATACAGCGGTAAGTAGGTCTGGGAAATGTCGCAAGTCACGCTCTCTGCGGTAGTTTTAAATCGTTTGGATTGTCCACCTTAAGGATAGTTCGGACTTTTGTATAGTGGACGACATTTAGACCTAGCCATACAAAGATTTAGGCTGAACTCTAATTTAACGTGAGCGCGATCGCATCAGATAAATCAAATACCTTTTGATTTTGTCAGCCTTTGAGCTAACAGAAATACGTTTTGCGGCGAGCGAAGCAAGTGCGTCCCTGTGCTTGGTGTGCAGCATCTAGCTGTACTGGACTTATTTTATTCTTTTGCCTATCGAGCGTACTGGCGAGTGCTTTTCAACTATTACATTCAGGTTTATCACTTGCACGATAAGTGAGCCAATTTGAGCGTGTCAAAATGGCAATTCTATATTTAATGACAACATTAGGAGGAAAATTGGACGCAACCATTTTGAGGCGAGAGTGGTTTTCTAACACTCAAAAAGACATTGTGGCGGGTGCAGTGGTTGCACTAGCGTTGATTCCAGAAGCGATCGCTTTTTCCATCATTGCTGGAGTCGATCCTAAAGTTGGGTTATACGCCTCTTTCACTATGGCAGTTGTAACCGCGATCGTGGGCGGACGACCCGGATTAATCTCCGCCGCGACAGGTGCAATGGCACTGTTGATGATTCACTTAGTGAAAGATCATGGATTGCAATATCTATTTGCTGCCACAATTTTGACAGGAATAATTCAGATTTTGTTTGGAGTCTGCAAACTGGGTCGCCAGATGAAATATATTCCTCGTGCAGTGATGATTGGGTTTGTGAATGCGCTGGCGATTCTGATTTTCATGGCGCAGCTTCCCCAACTCACCAACACATCCTTGACAGTGTATGCGATGACAGCAATTGGGCTGGCAATTATCTACATTTTGCCCAGATTCACAAAAGCTGTGCCTTCACCGTTAGTTGCCATTGTGGTACTCACTGCGGCATCAATTTTTGGCAACATTGACGTGCCAACAGTAGGCGACATGGGAGAATTGCCGACCGCATTTCCCTCTTTGTTACTACCCAATGTGCCACTGAATCTAGAAACGCTGCAAATCATCTTTCCTTACGCGCTGACATTGGCAACCGTCGGCTTACTAGAATCTTTGCTAACCGCCTCACTGCTGGATGAACTAACTGATACTCCCAGTGATAAAAACCGGGAAGCTAAAGGGCAAGGAATTGCCAATATTGTCACCGGATTCTTTGGCGGTATGGCAGGCTGCGCCATGATTGGACAATCGGTGATTAATATCCAGTCGGGCGGACGAAAACGCCTTTCTACACTGGCTTCAGGAGTTTTCCTGCTGTTCTTTATTTTGGCGCTAGGCACTTGGGTTAAACAAATTCCGATGGCATCCCTGGTGGCGGTGATGATTATGGTTTCCATCGGAACCTTTAGCTGGGCTTCCATTCGCAATATTAAACGTGTTCCCCGCAGTGAAACTGCGGTAATGCTGACAACTGTTTTGATTACAGTGTTGTCTCATAATCTGGCAATCGGGGTCGTGATTGGGATTGCACTCAGCACTGTTTTCTTCTCGCGCCAGATTGCCAAGGTTGTGTTTGTCGATACGGTGTTGAGTCCTGAGGGAACCAAGCGAACCTATAGTGTTGCAGGGCAATTGTTCTTTGTCTCAGTAGATGATTTCCTGAGTGTGTTCAACTTTGACGAAGAGTTGGAATTTGTTCTAATTGACCTGACCCATGCTCACATTTGGGATCAGTCCGCAGTAACAGCAATCGACAAAGTGGTACTGAAATTCCGTCGTAATGGGGCAGAGGTAGAACTGATTGGGCTGAACGAAGCCAGCTCTAAAATGCTCGATCAGCTAGCCCTTCACAATCGCCCTGATGCCCTCGGAAGCCTCTCTAGTCACTAATTAAATACAATCATGAAACGAATTCTTCTGTGTACTGATGGGTCTAGCTTTGCCCAGAGCAGCTATCGCTACGCTGCTTGGTTAGCGCCCCGTCTAAATGCTGGTGTTGATGTGCTTTATGTAACGGATGTGCGTAGTCAGATTGCGTCAACGGGTAATCTCAGCGGCAGCATTGGCATTGATGCGTCTAAAGAGTTGCTCAATAAGTTAGTTGATTTGGAGCATGAAAAAGCCAAGGTCAATCACCAGCGTGCCAAGCTGATTCTGGAAGAAGCAAGGCAGTTTTTCGACACCCAAGGCATCCAGAATGTGAATTTGATTCACGAAACCGGCTTTTTGGTGGATAGCTTCCATGAGTTTGAAGCCACCGCCGACCTGATTATGTTGGGGAAACGGGGTGAAGCGGCTGAGTTTGCCTCTGGTCATTTGGGTGCCAACTTAGAACGGATTGTTCGCGCTAGTCACAAACCTTGCTTGGTGACTTCACGGCAATTTAAACCGATTGAGCGATTGCTGTTGGCTTATGATGGCGGTCAAAGCGGTCAGAAGATGCTGCAATTTTTGGTTCAATCTCCGGCTTTTAAGGGATTGGAATTACATATTTTGACGGTTTCCAAAAAAGCGGATGATCCCGAAGCGATCGCTCATCTCAATGAGGCAGAACAAAAGGCGAAGGCGGCTGGTTTCAATCCAGTTCGTCAGTTGATTCAGGGTGAGCCTGAGAAGGTTATTGCTCACTATGTTGAAGAAAAAGACATCAGCCTGTTGCTAATGGGTGCTTATGGACACAGCCGGATTCGGCATCTGGTTATTGGCAGCACGACTGCTCAGATGCTCCGCAGCAGCCATATTCCCGTGTTGTTGTTTCGATAACAACACGGGAATATCATCTACTCAAACACTTGAATTGAGTTACACCGTGTCGAGCAAACTTGTCAACAGCATTCATTTCCGAAACCTGCGGGGCGATCTGTTTGGTGGCTTAACAGCGGCAATTGTGGCTTTACCACTGGCGTTAGCTTTTGGGGTTTCTTCTGGTGCGGGCGCGATCGCAGAGTCAGAGATATCAACTCCTAAAACCCGATAGTGAGCCTTTTCCAGTTCTTGCGCCCACAACCCAGTTCCACAACCCAAATCTACTACTAAACCTTCTCGTATATTGCTCCGCTCCAAAATTTCTAATATACCGGGAGCAGATTTGAGAGCGTATTCACTGAAACCAACGTCATGAATAAAGGCGAGGTCTTCTTTGTACCACTCTGTCATATTGCCACCTTAGCACCAATCGTCTCACTCATGAATTTATAGTCAGCATTTACATTCAGCCCTAATGAACTCAACTAGAGCTGATTGAAACATTGAGTAATTTGATATCACGCTAGAGCCTAGATTACATAATTGGAAGCGTTATCGCAAACTCTGTACCTCCTCCCCATTCAGAATTTACTTCGATGCTTCCCCCATGCTTTTCAACAATAATTTGATGAGCGATCGTCAGTCCTAAACCTGTTCCTTTTCCAACGGGTTTAGTCGTGAATAGATGGTCAAAGATACGTTGTTTGACATCTTTCGTCATCCCCATCCCATTATCTATAATTCGGATTGCAACCTGCTGTTCATTTTTCATTTCGGTTTCAACGATAATTTGGTTGGGACTTGCTTTAATCGCTTCATAGCTGCGCCCCAAGTTCGCTTCTTCCAAGGCGTCGATCGCATTTGCCAAAATATTCATAAATACCTGATTGAGTTGTCCTAAATAACACTCGACTTTAGGAATTTCACCATACTTTTTGATTACTTGAATTGCCGGACGATAATCCTGAGCTTTCAAACGATGTTGCAAAATCATCAGGGTACTTTCAAGTCCCTCATGGATGTTAACTGATACCTTGCAATCTACATCAGCACGCGAGAATGTTCTGAGTGATGTACTAATGTTGCGAATTCGCTCGATTCCTGTCTGCATAGATACGAACATTTTAGGTAAGTCTTCTAGAAGAAATTCAATATCAATCTCTTCCGCTTTTTGTTCAATTTCTATGCCAGGATTAGGAAAATTGGTTTGATAAAGACGTATATAATCGACCGCATCTTTAACAGCAAGAGTAGCTTGCTCTAGATTGCCAGTAATACAACCAACTGGATTATTAATTTCATGAGCGATCCCAGAAACTAACTGACCAATTGTAGATAGTTTTTCATTTTGGATTAATTGCAATTGCGTTTTTTTTAGTTCTTGTAGCGTGAATGTTAATTCAGACGTGCGTTTTTGAACAACTTGCTCAAGTTCTTGTTTTTGTTGTTCGAGTTCCAAACTTAAACGTCGAATTTTTAAGTGGGTTTGAATCCGGGCAAGCGCTTCTTCTTGGCGAAACGGTTTTGTAATATAGTCTACTGCCCCTAAATGTAACCCCTTAACCTTGTCTGTCGTATCAGTCATTGCCGTCATGAAAATCACTGGAATGTTTTTTGTAGACGGATCGAACTGCAATTTACGGCAGGTTTCAAATCCATCAATTCCTGGCATCTGAACATCTAACAAAATTAAGTCTGGCGGATAGTTCTTGGCTTGCTCAATTCCACTAAAACCATCCATCTCTACCAAAACTTCATAGCCACACGAACCCAAAGCATTATGCAGTAATTCTAGATTGGTTGGGTTGTCGTCAATTACTAAAATAATTTCATGAGTGGCATTAAATGACATGATTTAATTGCTCCTGCGGTCGAATCCCGGTGTATTTATAGATAGGCGAGACGGGAAAATTACCCTACCTTTTCCTGAAGAAATTGGCGAATTTTCCGAATGTTAAATTCTTTCACAAACAAACTTAATTTATTGACAAACGGCTGATAGCTTTCATCTAGCTGGGCAAGTCGTTCCAGTTCTTGTTGGATGCCTTTGATTTGTCCTCGCTTGGCACATTCCAGCAGGCTCGACAGTTCAGATAGGGGTGGCACAGCGAGTTCCGTTGGGGTTGCGTTTGCCAAGCGCGTTGCGATCGCTGATTCAATAGGGTTTGGCTCCGCATAGATCCAGTCTAGTTGTAGATGTTGTGCCAAGATGTGATATAAATCCTCGGCTTGCAAGGGTTTAGCTAGAAAATCGTTGCCGCCTGCTGCTAGGCTTTTCTGGCGATCGGTATCGTAAACGCTTGCCGATGACACAATGACTGGCACATCCTTGAACGTTTCTGACTGGCGCAGAAGCGCGAGAAAATCCCAACCGTTCATGTTGGGCATGAGTAGGTCAGTAATAATCAAATCTGGTTGAACTTGATGCGCCTTCTCCAAGCCTTCCCGTCCATCACTGGCTTCAATGACGGTGAATCCCAACGGTTGCAGCAAGTTAACAAAGACCGAGCGATTTTCCCATCGATCGTCCAGAATTAAGATGCTTCTGCGATCGCCTGTATAACCCGTAATGCGTCCTGCTTTGTTCAGTGTGTTGGTTGCTATCGAGTTTGTTACTAAAGCACACTCGATCTCAAACTCAAACGTACTACCGACATTTAGTAAGCTCTTAACGTGAATGTCTCCTCCCATTATCTCGACAATTTTTTTGCTGATGGCAAGTCCTAATCCAGTCCCCTCCGCTTGTCGCTTGAGATCACCAACCTGCTCGAAGGGGAGGAAAATTTGTTCTAGTTGCTCTGGTGACATTCCAATGCCAGTGTCTTCTACAACAAAGCGAAGTCGAGTCAACGAGGGTTGCAGCGAATTTTCAGTCACCTCTACTCGTAATGTGACGCTACCGGAGTCTGTAAACTTGATAGCATTGCCCAAGAGGTTCAGCAGCACTTGTCGCAAGCGTTTATGATCGGTGGCGATCGCTATGGGCAAATTATCGGGTGGCTGATAAATGAACTGAATGCCTTTTTGTTCGGCGCGGATGCAGCAAATTTCCTCGACTCCTTGCAGGAAGACAGGTAGATGTAAATCGCTCAGATGCAGTTCCATCTTCCGGGCTTCGATTTTGGAAAGATCGAGTACGTCTTCGATCAGCGTGAGCAAATGAGAGCCGCAATTATAGATAATTTCGATGCCGTGTTGTTGCTGTTCCGTAAGGTTGGGGGCAGCAGAAAGAACTTGAGCATACCCCAGGACACCGTTGAGAGGGGTGCGTAGTTCGTGGCTCATGTTGGCAAGAAATTCACTTTTAGCTTGGTTGGCAACTTCGGCAGAATTTTTCGCCTCATTGAGTTCAGTCGTCCGTTCTTCGACTCGTTGCTCCAATTCATCATTCGCTTGCCGGAGTTTTCTTTCTGCCCTGCGATTTTCATTCGTCACCGCAGAGATGACAAATGTGATGATTGCGATGACGCAAATAAACGATTGCAGCAAGATGAGCGATTCATTGGGCGAGGCTTGTTTGGCAAACGAACCGAAACCGCGAACGGTGCCAAAAACTGCGATCGCTGACACAATTAGCACGAGTAGCGTTGATATCCGCGCTTCAAACCGAAACGCCGACCAAATCAGTGGGGGAATCACCATGTATTCGATTGGGTATCCTCCCGAAAAAGCTATATGGTCGAGTGCGATTACGCAGACCAATACAAATACAAACTCTATAATTTGTTGCTTGTTAAATTTTTTGGGATGTTCAGATTTTTGCCACCATGCCAGCAATAGGGGTGTAACGACCAAAATGCCCGTGCTATCTGATGCCAACCAGGTACGAAACACTTCTGCAAAGGCTGTCCAGGGAGCAATCCCACTTGTGCAAAGCGTGACGGCGGCTAGGAGAGAACTGAGCAGGGGGGTGGGGATGGTCAGGATGATAAATTTAAAAACGTCTTGCGATCGCTCTAAAAAATTGTGGCGTTTGATGAAGCGATTAATTAGAAAAGTCCCGCTGAATGGAGTGAGCAGGTTGACAGCGGGAATAATCAGACTGATTAAAAGATTGTTTGGGAAAAAAAGAATATGACTAACAATGAAATCACTCACAAATAAAATCGGCCAGACGCGATAGCCCAGTATCAGCATTGCTGCCAAAAAGACACCGAGTGAAGGCCAAAATACGGAGGCACCATTGACAAATGTCGTGGATAATCCTATGTATCCTAAATAGAGGTGAACAGCCGGAATTACCAGTGCTGCTATCAAGAAAGTGCGGTCGAGTTTAACTGGGAATTTCTGCTTTATCGCTATCGGCTGCATTTCCGGTCTCCGCGCACATACCATAAGAGCAGCCAATCTCTAGAAAGGCTGCTACCCTTATAGTTCCCAAATTGAATTTGAATTTAACAGCAGGTGAGATTGAGATAGGTTAAGCCACAGAAATCTCAATTTGGGCTAAGGCAAGGACTCCTGCGTTTCAGATCATTTTGAAACTTACTCAGCTTGCCGAGGAGTCCTGCCCTCTTAATTTATTGATAAGTTTGCGCGGATGTTGGACGCGATCGCGTCCAAGCCATCACCGACCCGGCTCAATCTCCGAACCTGACTCCTGCCGAGAAAGATACCTTAACCCAGGCTGGGGGAGACATTTTGCTATTCCAATTGGGCGGCCCCTTGAGCTTTGGAGCCGCCAAGATTATCTCTCAGCGATGGCAATCGTTAAAGACTATCAAGCGCTGGTGCTGGATTTGAGTGAAGTCCCATCGATTGGTGTTACGGCTGCCTTAGCAATCGAAACAATGGTGGAGGATGCAGTAAAACGGCAACGTCATGTATGGATTGTCATCACACCCGGACAAGTTCAGCGCCGCATTGAGAAACTTAAATTACAACGATTTTCCGCAGCAGCCAACAGCTTAAATGGACAAACTGCTGCCATACCGCCACAAATTTACCAACTAGAAAACCGCTTCCAGGCGTTGCAATCTGCATTAGCGATCGCTCAACCCGAAATTCCTGTCACCACCACAACGATCGACCCGTGAATAGCATTCCTCTGATTCCATTTTTAACCTTGATTTATTGCACTAGGTTCCATGTAGACAAGTTCCCAAATGTGGCTATCTAAATCTTGAAAGCCATGTGCGTACATAAAACCGTGGTCTTGTGGTTCATTGTAAGTTGACCCACCAGCGGCGACTGCCTTGCGAACCATTTCATCGACTTGTTCTCGGCTATCAGAAGATAAGCAAACCAGCACTTCTGTGCTTTTGGTTGCATCACAAATTTCTTTCGGAGTAAACGTTTTAAACTTGTCATGAGTCAAGAGCATCACGAAGATGTCATCGCTGACGATCATGCAAGTCGCCGTTTCATCAGTAAATTGAGCGTTAAAACTGAAGCCAAGTTTTGTAAAAAACTCGACCGACTGATTGAGGTCTTTTACAGGCAGATTTACGAAAATTTTAGTAGCCATGTTTTCTCCTTTTGAGAGTTCATTGCATATATGGAAGTATCGGCAAGGCGATACTTATGTTCCGCTTGAGTCGTTTCACAAAAGACCATCAATTGGCCATCTCATGCGTGGCAAAGGAGACTCAAGCCGTCGCCAAAAACTCATCAAGACAGTCAAAGCTGGAGTTCCACCCACCAATAACCCCCATCTCCTCATGCTTCCGGCGGTCTTCGGCAGACTCATGCACAATGCGGAGTGTGAGCTTGGTCTTGCCGTCCAAATCCTCGAACAGCACCGTCATCACGATTCCCTTTGGCAGATCGGCGTTCACGACCTGTTCAAAGCCTTCATCAAATTCATCAGTGGTAACAATCCGTTCAAGAGGCACAACTTCGCGGAAGACACCTTTGACCGGGTACTCCGTACCGTCTGGGCCAATCATGACGTAGCGCGATTTACCGCCTGGACGCAGATCCAGCTCAGTCACCTTCGTCGTGAAGCCTTTCGGCCCCCACCACTGCGCTACGTGTTTCGGGTCAGTCCACGCCTTGAACACCAGTTCACGGGGCGCGTTGAAGACGCGGGTGATGACGATCTCGCGATCGCTTTGAGCATCAATGGAATCATTTTTATTGCCCATCTTGTTTCTCCTGGGTTTGTAACTCGTGCAGGTAATCATCCAGCCGATCAAGTCTCTCTTCCCAAAATTGGCGATATTGCTCGATCCAATCCATTGCGTCCTTGAGTGGCTCCGCTTTGATTTGGCAGGGTCGCCATTGAGCCTCCCGACCCCGCGTGATCAGTCCAGCACGCTCCAGCACTTTGAGATGCTTGGAGATAGCAGGAAGGCTCATCTCAAAGGGTTTAGCTAACTCCGTGACCGATGCCTCACCCTTGGCAAGGTGGGCCAGGATGGCACGCCGGGTGGGATCAGCAAGGGCGGCAAAGGTGACGCTCAGTTGATCGGAAGACATCTTGTATTTAACCGCACAGTTAATTAACTAATAGGTTAAATGTACTACCCAAGAATGTCAAGCCCTTATTTCATGAATTGCTTGGACTAGTACATTGCAGTAGGGTATGCCCTGACAGTCCCTAAGGCTACGGCAACACAATTGATCCTGAAATACTAGAGGACTGTGTTGTCGCACGAACGTTCATCGCGGTGGTTTGGTCAGTGATTTTACAGCAACAGCATCCGAGTCCGGAAAAGATTACGCGATTCAAGGACTTTCGATTATACGACCTATCAACTCACACGAACTACTCCATGCATAAGTTATTTCATCTGTTTCTGGATTTCGATACCAAGACTCATCACAAGCACTGTTTCTACTCCATACACGGATTACATGCAATCCTTTTTTGAAAACAGTAGATGTTGTTGGATGAATAGAATATCCTGCAAAAATATTTCCAGTTTGCTGTCTATTATCAAGAATAATACCCACTATGTCTGAGCGCAAATATTGACAACTTGGGTCAGAGAACAAGGGTACATTTACTTGACAGACAGTTCTTACAACAGAATCTGGTGTAACTTCCTCTATAGGTGAATAGTCTTCCTGACTCGATCTATGAAGAATCTGATATGTAGTCTTGAAAACTCCTGTCATAAGAGATTCAGAGTCAACCAAATAACTCAAACGTTGAAGCTTCTCTAGGCTCAAGGATGGAAGCTTTCGCACAATGTCCTTAATGTCTAAAATGTCTCTGCATGGATCAAACTCGAAAAGATCAGACCTTTGAAGATTTTTGGGATATCTCCCCTGCTTCTTCCCAATAATGAAAAATTTTATTTGGCTAAACTCTTTGTACCTTTCTTTACGAATAAATGTCTCTATAGTTTCTCTGATTTTGATCGTTTTTCTTGTAGATGTTACCTGGAAAGATATTCTTCTATAAAAGTCTCCTAAGTCTATTGCAGGACTCTGGCGATTGCCCGTATCTAAATTAACAAGATCGTACCCGTATACAATATTAAGGAGGTTTGCAAGAAACGACTGAGCAATGAGATTTTGATCGAGCAAGCCAATTAACCCTCGATTTTCCACCGAAAATTCTAAGACTGCTAAAAAATCGCTTATTTTCTTCTGGAGTTCTTCTTGAACAAGCATAAAGCTAATTCTGTAAGCCTAATTAGTGCGATTGTACTCTTAGAAGTGCATATTTAACAGCCAGACCGTGATAAGGGAGGTGGGATTAAATAAAATACCAGTCACGCCGGATTGATTGAAATATCCCGCTTGGGCAAAGTTTCATAGCGTTGCCAAAACGGCAGGTAGTCTTCTTCTAGTTCTAGCAAAGGAACTTTGATTCCTTTCTCATAGAGAGTATCGAGCCGGTGGACAATCGGAGTAATTCCCTTCCAAGTCATGTTGGCAGCCCATTGGAGTGCAGGTGTAAGAAGACAATCTCTTCTGGGATGCATACAATGAGTTACAGACGTTTTTGCAAGTCCTTTCTTTACCCTTCGCTTCTATGACTTTCCCTCCCTGGTAATCTTCTAGAACCCGTTCCAACCAGCGATTCGCCTTACAACTAAGGCGGAGAGTTTGTTCGTGGATTCCCCCTCCTTTCGCCAACGCCCTTGAAGATGTTGCGCTGGTGTTCAAATTTTGAGGACGGGAGAATTTCACGATGTCATTGAATGGTAAAAACAAAACGACCAGGACTGTCATTTTATTAACGATGATCTTCCTGGTGATTGAATTATTAGACGAACTGGTGGATGGAGTCCGGGGTGCTGCGTATCCATTGATTCGCAATGACCTGCATCTTTCTTACCTGCAAGTTGGACTGTTACTGACCATACCCAATACAATCAGCAGCCTGATAGAGCCAATTCTGGGAATTTGGGGAGATATTGGTCAGCGACGACAATTGATTTTAGGGGGAGGTATTGGGTTTGCGATCGCATTACTGCTCATCTCCCTTAGCGATAACTTTTCCTGGTTATTAGCAGCCTTTGTGCTGTTTTATCCAGCATCCGGTGCCTTTGTCAGTCTTTCCCAGGCGACGCTGATGGACATGGAACCGACTCGTCACGAGCAAAACATGGCACGCTGGGCATTGGCGGGTTCTGTCGGCAATGTCCTGGGACCTTTGGCTTTAGCGGGTGCGATCGCATTCCATCAAA
Source organism: Funiculus sociatus GB2-C1 (assembly GCF_039962115.1). NCBI lineage: Bacteria > Bacillati > Cyanobacteriota > Cyanophyceae > Coleofasciculales > Coleofasciculaceae > Funiculus > Funiculus sociatus. The sequence goes on from NZ_JAMPKJ010000001.1 coordinate 77,564, forward strand.
GTTGGCGGAGTGTATTTTTAATATTGGCGGTACTAACGGTATTACTTGTAGGGATGTTGTGGAAGTATCCGTTTGCAACTCCAACAACATCTTCTCAAGTTGACGAGCCTGTACTTAGTTTCAAAGATGGTGTCTCTAATGCCATCAACGCATTAAAACGACGCAACGTGCTACGTTGGCTAACCTTGTTGCAATTTTGCGATTTGATGTTGGATGTTCTGCGTGGCTTTTTGGCACTGTATTTTGTTGATGTCGTGGGTGTAAACAATACGCAAGCAAGTTTTGCTCTCACGGTCTGGTTAGGGTTTGGCTTGCTAGGAGATTTTCTTCTCATTCCCTTACTAGAGCGGGTGCGAGGATTAGATTATTTGAGGATTAGCGCCATCCTTGTTTTGTGTCTTTATCCAGCTTTTTTGGTTGTACCCAATATCAATATCAAGTTGGTCATTCTTGGCTTCCTGGGTCTCCTTAATTCGGGTTGGTACTTAATTCTCCAAGGGCAATTGTACACAGCGATGCCGGGTCAGAGTGGTACCGTCATGACGCTCGATAACCTGGCGGGTTTCGTGGGTGGTTTAGCTCCGTTGGCGCTGGGTTTGGTTGCTCAACAGTATGGTTTGCAACCGACGATGTGGATGTTGCTTGCAGCACCCATTGCCTTACTGATTGGGCTTTTTTGAATTCTTTACCACTGGCAGGCTTTGCATTCATTTCGCAGTCTTGCCAGTGGTAATCTGATATTCACTATTCGGGTTGCTTCAGGGCTGATCTTGCTTTGCTCATATATTCCATCAAAGCTGAATCCATTGCGCCTCGGCTGGCAACTTCGACACCTTCTTGCTGATACATCTGGCTAAGCGATCGCTCAATTCCGGCATCGCCTCCGGTGAATTCTTGAATCAGTTCTTGTGAGCGTCGAGCTAATTTCTGCACTGCTTCACTGGTTGGATCAATGCCGTTTTGCATTGCCGTTCGAGCTTGATCGATCAATTCTTGCCATTGCGCTTCAACCTGCCGAATCCGTTCCTCACCCAGCATTTGCCGTCTTTCTTTGAGATAGTCTAGCTGTTCTGGGGTGTAGTAGTTTTCTACCATCATCGTGACCTCGATTAATTGAATAAATTCCTGAAGGTCGATTGTTTCTGCGGATTGCAGATGAGCAGCGATCGCTTCCAGTCGCGCATAAAGCTGCTGCTGTAACTCCATCTGCTCCTTCAACCGGGAGAGGTGCAGTTGCACCACATGGTGAGGCGAAAACTGACTTTGCTCCAGACACTCTCGGATTTGTTCCAAGGAGAAGCCAATTTGCCGTAACGACACGATTTGCTGTAACCGGATAATGTCATCGTCGATATACAGTCGGTAGCCTGTTTCCGTCCTTCGAGAAGGCGAGAGCAATCCAATCTCGTCGTAATAGTGCAATGTCCGAACGGAAACTCCTGTCTGTTTTGCCAGATCACCGACTTTCATTGCAACGGGTTGCATTTCTTTCTTTCCTCCTTGCCGCTCCGAGACAATTCCAATTTATAAATTCATCGTAAGAGCCTCACGTTGCGTGAGAGTCAAGGGGAAAAGCAAACAAATTAGCTATTGCATTCGTTACCCTGAAGAATGTACAGTGCCTCTTTATTCGTTAAGATGCCAAATTAGTGTTATCGGGAGTGTGAAGCTTGGCTTTTCTAGCGTTCAGCTCTAAGTGAGTACAAGGAACTTACAAGCGGAGCATCAACCTAAATTGCTGTAAGCGTGCAGCGATCCGGCTTGCGTGATGACACGAATTTGTCCCGATCTCATTTAATTCGGCACTGTATAGTCATGCTCATCTGCTGCTTTAAGATTATATTTTTCTTAACTATTACTAAGTTATAAATAAGTTTTGGATGTCAACCCTAGAAAGTTTTTAGCGCTACTCTTTTAGGCTTTTATTCCCCTTCATTTACCTACTAAACTACTTTTTATGATGCTAGGTACTGAAGAGCAATAATATAAAATTTAATTTTGCCAAAATATGCTTTAATTTGTAAAGGTTGCGCGAAACCGTTGCTCTATCAGTAGAACAAGTCTGGTAAGCTCATGGAGACAATGTTTAAGCTGCGGATGGAAAACCTGAAAGCGTTGTTTAAGGACAATTTTTTGACAAAATATGATGATGAAAGATAAACTCCTCAATTGGCTAAACCTGATTTTAGTAGCTGATGTATTCTTAGTATTCCTAAGCTTTGGATGGTTAGCGATCGCAGTCTTCGGTCACTCGGTGGGGGTTCCCCTTGGACTCGATTTATGGTATAAGCTTTGGCAACCATTGTTTACCCCAGCGCTTGGCGTTCTCATGGGAGGAGCAATTCTCAGTGCGTTGGTTAGCCAAATTTCCAAGCGGCTGAACTCCAACTGAAGACGGGGAATGGGGAATAAGAGAACAATCCATTACCAAATTTTAAAGAAATCACCCAATCGGGCGATCCTATTGTACGAAGTCATCACAAGGTCAGAGAAGCGAAGCTAGAGACAACAGAGGATTTACTTGTTTCCAGCCTCTAAAAGCCGCGAACTATGAAACGCGCAATTCTAGCGATCGCAACCTTGCTTCTGACCAGTAGTATTATTGCACCAGTGCAGGCGCAAACAGTTGAAACCCAATCTTCCAGGGAAATTGCTGCTGGTTTAACTCTAGCGCGTGCCGAAAGCGTACTGCAAAAATATTTTCAAGCGATCGCACTCCGAAACTATCAAGAAGCTTACAATCTGCTTTCTCCCCGCTATCGGGCGCAGATATCCTACCAGCAGTTCGTGAAGATGTATCGAGACTACATCATCAAAGGTGTCAGTATCCAGTCTGTGCAGCTAATGCCGGAGTTCTCGACTAACAACGGTCACAAATTTGCTGTGGAGTACAGCGCCTCCTATATCCAGCCAGTTTTCTCTAGCAGCGATCAGCAGTTGCCCGAATTTTACACCTTAGTTGCCCCGAACAGTTCAGTTGGTGAATGGCTGATCGATGGCATTGGTACAGCCCCATAATCGATTTTAAATAAACATAGACTGGGTTGAGGGGAGTATTACTTGCTATATAACACTTAATAAGTAGATAGACATAATTAAACTAAACATCTGATGTAGGTTGGGTTGAGGCATGAAACCCAACATGGACATGGGTTTGATGGGTTTCGCTTACGCTCTACCCATCCTACAAATAATTAGATCCCTCTACTTACTCTTCATCAATTTGCATTTCTAAAACCCCCAGTTCAGCACGTCGCTGACTCAGTTCAAATTCCAAAGATTGAATTATTCTCAACAATTCCTGGCGACGAATTTCTGCACTTGTTTCCTGTATTTGCATATAAGCTTCAATATCAGGCCACAACTGCACCGCCCAATCTTTAGTAGTTGTTTTCAGTTCCCTAAAAACCTTAACTTCGGCATTTGGCTCAAGTGCAAAAAGGGCATATAATTGCACCTGATTGCCCTGCTTGCGTCCCTTCTTTTCGCAGAACAGATAAAGTCCTGGTTGTTGATAAGTTACCAAGTCGATTTGACTTACAAACGACCCTTCAATGGAATAGCCATCAGTCCGCGTCTTATCAATACCATCAATAATTTTGCACCAATTACCTTGGCGTGGCTTTAGGGTACTTTCCCATAAACCGGGGGCATTAAGAAAAGCACTTCTTATGCTAACTAGAACAGCTTCACTCATGGGGTTTGTATGTCAATACTTCTCGGTTATTAAAAATTGTAGGTTGGACTCGTGTGCCAGCAAAACCCAACAAACGTAATATTAGCGTTGGGTTTCCTTACCTCAAACGCCACGCACCAAGGGCGCGGGGAACACAGCGGAGGGGGTGGACTCCCAACCTACTTGCTATTAGTTGATATTTTCAATTTTATCAATAAAATCGAGAATCATAGATGCAAATTTTTCGGGGAAAAAGAGTACCCATTCGTGATAGACTTCATCCACGACAATTAATTGCGAATCTTTAATATTTTGATAAAATTCGTGAGCAAATGAAACGGGAGTAAGCAAATCGTTTTTACCCCACAAAATTAGACAGGGAGATTCAATACTTGCCAACAGCGGTCTGATGTCTTTTTCTATACCAATAAATCCCATATTTATCAGATTTTGAGTATTGGTAAGGCTGTTATAAAGCAAGTTTTTAAAAACCTCAGTCACAGGTTCAACCTTCATTTGCCACATTTGTGCAGGCATCTCAACCGCCCTTTTGGCAACGACTTCCAGCACGGAACCCAGAGGAATTCCCGTACTATCTGCTATTGTGAGACTGCGAACCATAGATGGCATTAAGGCTGCCAATGCCATGCCTATTGCTCCGCCTTCGGAATGCCCAAGTACATGAACCTTTTTCAGATTCAGCGCCATTAAAAAATCAATTAACACCCGCCCATAATCTGTGTAATCTTGGATAATTTCAGGCGCGGTTGATTGTCCTAAACCTGGTAATATAGGCGCGATAACGTGATAACGCTCCGATAAAATATTTAAGCTGGCTTGATAAGGTTCAACTAATACACCCCAGCCGTGGATAAACAGTATGGGAGATAATCCTGATGCTACCCCTTTTTCAAAGTAGGTAATGCAACATTCCCCTAAATTAACTTGTTTTTCGATAAATTGTTGCTCCATTGAATTATCCTTTAACTTGTTGAGATGATTTTTAGGTAAATAGGTCGAGAAGCAATACTTCTCGGATAAGCGACAATTTGAGATCAAGTAGGTTGGGCCTGTGGGATAGCGAAACCCAACAAACCTAATATTATTTAGCATTGGGTAACGCTCACCTCAAACGCCACGCACCCCCGCGCACGGGGCTGGTTCCCCAACCTACAATTTTTCCTAACCGAGAAGTATTGGGTGAGAAGCAGATTTTATATAAATTAACATAGTTGCCTAGATTTCTATTCTGTCTGAAGTTTGAATACTCAAGAATATGCAGTGTTCTCAATAAATGGAGGCACCTCTTTATCCTCATTCCCAGACCGCAGCCTGGGAATGAAAATAACATAAGCATTTGTCGGGTGAGGTGCCTCAAACAAAGCTAGAAACTACAAGTTTTTAAGTGACGGAAACGAGGACTCCTCCACTTTCATTTGCCATTTTGTCCACTGCGCTTAAGGCATATTTTCCTGGTTCCAGAGTGGCAAATGTGGTTCCTGCTGGAAGGATTCTTTGTAGCGTCCAGGTAGAACCATTCTGTTTATAAAGCGTCCAAGAACGAATATCGGGATTGGCAGCATTCCACGTTAGTTTGCCATCTTTCACCGCTACTCCGGCTGGGGGGGCTGGTGGTATTGTGTCCCGCCATGACATATTAGGAACGAGTGCTGGTTGGGTATAAGTTGAAGTTTTGAAGTTGTCGTAAATGCCCTGACGATTTTGGGTGAAAGCTTCCATACTGAAGAAGATATTCCCCAGTGACAAGTTATCACTCAAGTTGCGGGTAATTTGAACTTGCTTTTTAATCTCGTCAAGTGTCCAAGCTTTTCCGTCCAGCTGTCCTAAATTGTTACCTGCATAAATGTGTCGGTCTTTGGGGTTGTTCTCAGTCCACCACTTGAGTAAGACGGGGTAACTCTGGGCGGTTTGGTCGGTGCGCCAATAGAGTTGTGGGGCTAGATAATCTATCCAACCTTGTTCTAGCCATTTTTTTGAGTCGGCATAAAGTACGCTGTAGGCATCTAGTCCTCTAATCTGCGCCGGTTGTCCGGGGCGGTAAATGCCAAAGGGACTAATGCCAAATTTGACGTGGGATTTTGCTGCTTTAATGCCTGTGGAGAGGCGTTGAACCATTTGATTGACATTTTCTCGCCGCCAGTCGCCCAAGGAGAGTTTGCCACCACTCCCCTGATATGCGGCGTAGGTTTTGTTGTCGGGGAAGGATTTGCCTTCGATGGGATAGGGATAGAAGTAGTCATCTAAATGGACGCCATCTATGTCGTAGCGACGCACTACGTCGAGAATTACGTTGTATGCTCTGTCTTGAACTACTTTTAGTCCGGGGTCCATCCACAGCTGATTTCCCCAGGGGTAAACGGCTTCGGGATTGGTGACAGAGATGTGAGGGCGGACGTTTGGCGGTAGCTTGGCGCTAACTTTGGCGCGGTAGGGGTTGAACCAAGCATGAAGTTCAATGTTGCGCTGGTGGCTTTGGGCGATCGCATACTCCAGAGGATCGTAAAATGGGTTTGGTGCCTTTCCCGGCGCTCCTGAGAGCCAATAGCTCCAAGGCTCTAATTGCGAAGCATAAAAGGCATCCCCTTCCGGTCGTACTTGCAAGATTAAAGCATTCAGCTTCATTGCTTGCATCCGGTCTAGAATTGCTCTTAATTCGGCTTGCTGTTGTTCAACGGGCAATCCCGGTTTGGAGGGCCAGTCACTGTTCCAGACTGTTGCTACCCACGCACCCCGAAATTCTCGCTGATGACTAACTTTAACTGTTTGCGGTAAAGTTCCCGGTTTTGGGGGAACTACGATATAGGGAGATGCAATTGCTGGAGCTTCATCTTGATACACTAAAGCTTGATAGATAAAAGCTGCAACATCGGCGCGAGTTGCTGCACCATTGGGATTTAGTAATTTTATATTCGGGTAGTTAACTACCATTCCCGCACTGGTAGCTACGGCTATATCATCTGTTGCATAGTTCGGAATTTGAGCAGCATCTAAATATATTTGTGACAGTGATGTTTGGAGGTGAGGTTTTATATTGGCGGCAACTTCTAAGCCACTGGCTAGGGAAACTAAAACTTCTACCTTGGAGATTCTGTTTGTCGGACGAAAGGTATTATCGGGAAAACCGCTGATAAATCCTCTTTCGTAAGCATTTACAATTGCCGCCCCTGCCCAGTAGCCAGATGGAACATCGGCAAAGCGGACATATTTTCGCTTTACAGGTCTCACAAAGGCGTTGCTAATGATAGTAGCAAATTCAGCGCGGGTCATTGATTGATTAGGGCGAAAAGTGCCATTGGGAAACCCGCTAATGATGCGACGTCTGGCGAGGGCTTCTATGAATAAACGCGCCCAATGATCTTGAATATCAGAGAATTGAGGAGGGGATGTAACCATAGTTTTTGCTAATTGCTAATTGCTAATTGTTTAAGATTTCTTAGCTGTTAGCTAGTTCAAAATTTGTTGCAATTCTTCCGAGATAACTTGGCGTTGTTCGGCATCATAACCCCATTTTGCTAAAAAAGCTTTGTATTCGCCTTCGCCAGTGATGGCACTTTCCAGCAAGCTTTGAGCCTGTTGGTACACTTGGGGAAGTTTAACCAGTTCTATGATACGGGCAGTACGCGATCGCACTCTATCCGAACCCTCAGCCATCTCTTGATTATCATTGCGACGATGGGTAATTGCCATCGTCGCAGACATTGCCAGATTTTTCACTAATAATTCGGAAACTGTGTCTGGATTTGATTGCAATGCCTGCACGACTTCCTGACTGGGATTGTCTGCAATTGTGCTTTCCGATGTTAGATAGTTGACAAAAAAGCCTCTGGCACCATTTTTAGTTTTCACTAATTCTGAGATTGCGGCGGCGATCGCGTCTGGCGATAATTCACCCGCTTGCATCTTGTCGAGAATTGATTGGGTGAGGGCGATCGCTTCCTCAAATGTGACTGTTTCTGGAACTGTAAACGCAAATTCGCTCATCATCGTGCCTGAAACTCTTTCTCCTGCGATGATAGCCAATTTCGGGTAGTGCTAGAGTACCCATTGGGTAATTCTCAAAGAACTGCTCCCCAAGCCGGTTGGTTCAGGGTGGTTTCATACAACCCTTAGAAAATATCGAAAATTGTGACATTTTGTAGGGCATGGCAATCAAAAAGCCCCTACCGCCAACCAAAATTAACGTTACAGAATTTTCTTTTAATAAATGAAACCACCCTGCTGAAACGGGGGGATTGAGGGAGTTTCGTAAGAGTAGCTGGTACCAGCAAATTGATTCTAGTGGTATAAATATGAGCTGGCTCATATTCGCACTCTTGAACCTCTGTCAGAGTGGAGATATCAGCAATCGGGAGGGTCAAGGATATGACCAATACTACTACTACCCTCAATTTTAAAACGGCTCCGGGGCATCAAGTTTTAGCAGCAGCTGGGAAGAAAATGTTGCGTCCGGGGGGAGGAGTTGCTACAGAGAAACTGTTTCAATGGGCTGACTTCAAAGCAGGCGAGACAGTTCTAGAATTAGCTTCTAGTTTTGGCTACAGCGCGATCGCATTAGCCCAACGCTACGGCGTGCGAGTGGTCGGTGTGGAGAAAAACCCCGACAGTGTGGCGCGTGCGCGTGCCAACATTGCGGCGGCGGGTTTGGTGGGTCAGGTGGAGGTCATTGAGGGCGATATTTTCCGCCTGGATGCAATATCTGAGAAGTTTGATTACGTCTTAGCAGAAGCAATTCTGACGATGCAATCTCCATCAGGGAAGGCTAAAATTCTGCGTTCCATCCACGACCGCCTGAAGCCGGGAGGAAAATTTCTCTCTCATGAACTTTTAGCACGCGATCGCGAAGAACAAATTCACCGCGATTTAGCCCAGGTAATTCGCATGAATAGCACACCTCTATCAGAAACCAATTGGATAGCCGCTTTTTCCACCGCTGGGTTAGAGGTACAGCAACATCAAACTGGATCAATGGCATTGCTAAATCTGCGGCAAATGTTGCGGGATGAAGGGTTGCTGAATACGGCACGTATTTTGTGGAATGTGTTAACTAAACCTGCTATTCGCAGCCGAGTTCTGGAAATGCGTCGCGTTTTCAGCCAATACCAGCAAGAGTTGGGATATATCGCTGTGTGCGCGATCGCGTAGCTGGGGATTGGGGACTGGGGATTGGGGATTGGGAAGAATCTTACCTAGTCCCTAGTCCCCAGCCCCTAGTCCCTAGTCCCTAGTCCCCAATCCCCAATCCCCATTCTTTGTTCATTAACCAAATCAACTATTCAGGTGGAAAGTTAATTATGGCTTCTATAACAACAAACAGTACATCTTTCGTTAGTAATCTTCGAGAGCAGATTGAGTATCCAAAATCTGGAGTTTTGAGCAAGGTACTGATAAAAGACAACAACTGTCAACATACGCTTTTTTGTTTAGCAACTGGAACTGAGATTGCCGAACACACCTCAACTCGCAATGCCACAGTTACGGTTATCGAAGGACGAGGAATTCTAACTTTGGAAGAAAGAGAAATCCCCCTCCAAGCAGGTGTATTCGTCTTTATGCCTGCTAATGCCCCCCATGCTTTACAAGCTCAGGAAAATCTAGCGTTTTTGCTAACACTTTCTGAAAATCCTTCACATGAAAACTGAGGTAGCTCATAGTTGCCAACTCTTCTCAAACACCATAATATCTGTAGTAGCAAACCAATAGACAATCATGCTTAACACTTTTACTGAACACCTCAATCTCTCCCAAGCCGAACTAGAAAAACTGCTTTCATTACGGTTTTCGGAGTTACTCAACACACCTGATTTTAAGGAGAAACTCGACAGTTTGAATATTGGGTTGCTGCAACAAACTTTACCCACCGCTGCCGCCGTTTTAGCCGATGAATTGCCGCCCTTTTATAATTGGCTGAAAAACGAATTAGGACTGAAGCGCGTTCCAGATAGCCCTGACCATACTACCAAATGGGTTGTTAATTTTCTTAAACAGGAGGAAAGTCTGACGCGCTTGGTGGAACTGCATCGTCCAGTTCCGCGTCCGGCTTTGGAAGCCTCAATTCCTCGCTTAGTGGGGTTGTTTGACGGTGTAGAAGATACCCAAGTGCGTCAAGAATGGCAACAAGCGATCGCAGCCCTTTGTCTAGTTCTAGTTGTCGCCGCCCGTGAAGAGGCTCAGTCTCGTTTAGTTGCTGTCTAATTTTTGTTGAGGATTGTTGCACTGGTACTTTTCCAGCAGCATTTTCACCATCAATCTGCGTAAGCAAAGTATAGAGACACTATTAATCTAGTCTCTACAATCTTAAAAACGTGGATTCAATAACTTACATTCATTCGCGCTCTGTAGGGGCATGGCAATGCCATGCCCAAGAGCAGGAAATGGGGGGTTAATAAATCCATGTTCTTTAGAGATGGTGTGCCATGCGATCGCAAGCCTAATTACTATCGCCCTCTACTGTATAAAATGTACCATTTCAGGATTAGTTCTTTCTGAAGAGGGAGGGCGATACTAAATGCAAGTATTTCCATTGAAAAAGATTAAGAGGATACCAAAATGATCAGACTCCTCGTGAATTTTCTAGAAGCACTGTTGAACACTTTTTATCGCACTCGTGTATATCCGCGATTTTTTGTCTTAGAAACAGTTGCTCGCGTTCCCTACTTCGCCTACACCTCAGTCCTGCACCTATATGAAACTATGGGTTGGTGGCGTAAGGCTGACTGGTTAAAAGTCCACTTTGCCGAATCTTGGAACGAATTACATCACCTGCTAATTGCCGAGTCACTTGGTGGTAATAAATACTGGATTGATCGCTTTGTTGCTCATACGGGAGCCTTCGTTTACTACTGGATTATTGTCTTGGTATATATGGTGTCTCCCCGGTCTGCTTATAACTTCATGCAACAGGTGGAAGAACACGCATACCACACTTATGACACTTTTCTGAAAGAGCATGGCGAGGAACTTAAAACTTTGCCAGCCCCAGAAGTAGCCATCGATTACTACCATAACGGCGACCTGTATTTATTTGATGAATTTCAAACTATGCGCGATCCCCAACAACGTCGTCCCCACATCGAAAATCTCTATGATGTGTTTTTTGCTATCCGAGATGACGAATTAGAACACGTCAAAACGATGATTGCTTGTCAGCAACCCAACGCTCAACAAACTTTCCAGAGTCCTCACAGCGCCAACAAACTACCTCTACCAGAATCAATCAGAGCTGCCATTGACGAGCATACTGCTAACATTGCACAGCAGGCAGAAAAAGAGCCAGTAGAAATGTCGTAGTTAGTACCCAGAATATTTCTACTACCAGTTAAATTGTTTGGTATCGCAAGTTTGCTCCCCTTGATCAGGGGAGTTTTTCGCTATCTGTTGCCGATAATTAGCGAAACATTTGCAATTCTCAAGACTACTATTCGCAAAGGCGATCGCATCTTCCCTCTTGTGCAACGATAAGCGTGATCGCCTTGCCTTATGGAATTGGTAAGCCTAAAAATTGCAAAGCTGACTTCACCACAGTCACTACTGCTTCACCTATCAGACCATTAACAGCAGCATCACCTAGATACTGACCCCACTTCTCTAGCTTGCTCTTGACGGCTGGATCATTATTGGCTTTGATTGCTAAGTCACTAGCGACTTTCTGTTGAGCAGCTTCTGGGCTATATCCTTGAGTTCGTTGTTGCTTGAGGAGTTCTTGAATCTCAGCCTCAGCCTCAGCTAATATTTGCTTTTGTTCAAAAGTATAGTTGTAATTGTTTTGAATGCTTTCCTGGTTGCCTTTAACATCACCAGCCGTATTACCAATAGAGTTTTGATTTCCAGAACTGCCTAAATTACCTTGATTAGCAATACTGCCTGGAGAACCAGAGATATAGAAAGTATTGTTAATCTTAGAATTTTCTTGCTCAGCCATTATTTTAATAAATTCTAGTAAATTTGTGTTTTCTTTACGCATCAATTTTATCTGTTCATTATAGCAATTTATCACACTATCTTTATCATTTAGCCGTTCTCGCAGATACTTTCGATATTGTTCATCTTTGTTTTTGAGTGCAAGTTGATACTTCTGCTTGAAAAAGTTCTCAATTTCTGCCTTATCTAGCTCAGGAGGAACACTAATACGAATAACAAAAGCACCATCATTCTTGTCCTCAATAGCTTGAATGGATAAAACCTTATCCCCTGCTTCAACCTGTAATTGCTGAAAGGAAACAAGGAATGCTTGCCAATCAATACCGTGACGGAATATCAAGTCAACAGTTACTCTAGCTTTTTGGAATAATTTTGTGAACTCTCCAGGCTTAAAGTTTCCGCTATGGGGGCGGCGTTCTTGCTTGTCATATCGTAAATAAACGTAGTCGCAAATTACATCATCAAAGCTAGTGCGGTCATCAGTGTTTAAAGCTTCAATACAAGCTCCAGTTAATATAGCTCTCTTAAAATTTGCAGCTAAGCCATGACTATAAGCTAAAAATGCTTCGCTCAGGTTAGCACCCTCAAGATTAGTCGCAATAAGATGTGTCTTAGAAATTTGGGCTTGGTAGAGATTAGCTTCTCTAAGGTCTGCACTACTTAAATCAGTTTGAGTAAGAAATGCTCCTCTAAGGTCTGCCCTATAAAGGCAAGCTACAGTAAGATTGGCTTCATGAAGAGATGCTCTACGGAGGTCAGCTCCAGTTAGATCAATTCCAAGAAGGTAACTATTTTGTAAAAAAGACCAAGTAAGTAAGGTTCCCCTAAGTGACGAACCACCGAAAGAAGAATACCAAAGACATGTTTTGCTGAGGTCAAATCCATCAAGATTAATGCCACTGAAGCTAACATAGCCAAGGTCGGGACTTACATTAGGGTTCTCTTTCCTCCAGCGATTCCAAACTTCTACTCCCTGCTTAAGTATCTCAAGATGCTCCTCATTCGCCATTTAGTTTGAACCCACCAGCTTCACCATTACCCCACTATAACTTAGCGCTTTGTTTAGCCACTCGTCGCGATCACACCTCTCCTTTTGTGCAAAAATAAACGCGAGCACGTCCCTGAGAGCGATCGCGAACAGCTTGCATAGAGTAGGTTGTGACGTGTAACATTGCTTCCGGCTCGATTCTGAATTAGCCTTACATTAGTGCATGAATCTACAATTTGAGTGGGATGACCAAAAAGCTAACCTGAATCTCAAAAAGCACAGTGTCAGTTTTGAAGTCGCAAAAACAGTCTTCGATGACCCCCTTGCTTATATCTTTGATGATGAATTGCACTCTGTCGGTGAGCAACGTGAAATCATTATTGGGCATGATCAAAATAATCGGCTGTTGCTGATCTGTTTTACTCAGAAGGCAACAAATGTGATCCGCATCATCAGCGCACGTCTAGCAACCAAGAAAGAACGCAAAGACTATGAAGAATTCACAGGCTTCTGAATCTCCGGACAACACAGATAACGATCTGCTCCCAGAATACGACTTTGACTATCGCAAAGCTCGTCCTAACCGTTTTGCTACTCAAACAGACAAAGCTGCTGTAACAATCATCCTAGATCCAGATATTGCTGAGGTTTTCCAGACATCAGAAGCAGTAAATAATGCGCTCCGTGCTTTATTATCTGCAATTCCAAAGACGGTAAAATAAATGGCGATCGCATCTTCCCTCTTGGGCAACGATAAGCGCGATCGCACTTTATCCAGCTCTCGACTGAAAGGGAGTACCCACGGTTGTTATAGTTATCTCAAAGCCTCAGAGAGATAATGATGCAAATTACGCTCGATCTCCCCGAAGAATTGGTATCGCAACTGAATTCGCTAGGAGACAAACTACCACAAATCTTGGAATTGGGACTGCGTGAGTTTAACGCAAGTTCTCAAACGGGTTTTGCAGGTGTAGCCGAAATATTGGAATTTTTAGCAACACTTCCCACACCCGAAGAAATTATTGCCCTGCGTCCCTCCGAAGCACTGCAAGCTCAGATTAGTAGCCTGCTAGAGAACAACCGCACCCAAAGTCTAACGCTTGCTGAAGCACAGAGTTGGGAACAGTATCAGTACCTTGAACACTTAATTCGGCTGGCGAAGGCGAAAGCATACCTAAAACTCAAGAAATTGAGTCAAGGATGAGCAGCACGTATATCCCATCCGCGCTACGACGCCTCATTTACGATCATGCGAAAGGATGCTGCTAATATTGCCGGATGTCGGACGGTGAGCATAACCGATCGCATCTTCCCTCCTGTGCAACCATAAATGCGATCGCACTTTTTCCTCTTCTACAAGGCTCCCGCGCGATCGCATTTTCTCCTCTGCATTAAAGGAAAGCGATCGCTCTATCTCATTCCCAAGAGTATCAAATTACTATCAGAGGATAGATAATTCCTCGGACTTCTAGAGTGTAAGTTAATTAAAAGATGTAAAAATATTAACTGAAACTATGCCAGTAAAGAGCAGAGAAGGTTCATCCACAAACCAAATGAGTGAAGCGATCGCTACAGCAACTCAAATGGCTGCTTGTGCGGCTAAGTGGGGTTCTAATGTAGCAATGGTTACAGCAGAAGAGATTACAAATACTACTACTGCTGTCAGCAAGTCGGCGGTACCTGCGGCTGTGCAATTCGTGGAGCAGGGGACGGAAACGGTAGGCAAAATCGTTACTCCTATCGCTGAAAATCCGTTAATCAAATATGCTGCCAAAGTACCAGGCATTAATGTGTTAATGACTGCCCTCGGTCAGGTTGATGTCCAAAAGGCTCAGAATGAGGTAGACAAGCTGCGACAAGAATATCCTCTAGAAAAACCTGAGCAACTGGCTCACCGAATCATGGTCGATACTGCCCTGAAAGCGGGGGGAATTGGATTAGCTACTAACTTTTTGCCTCCTTTAGCGCTTGCTTTGTTCGGGATCGAGCTAGCTGCGATCGCAGCACTGCAATCTGAGATGATCTATCGCATTGCTGCGGCATACGGATTTCCGCTAAAAGATCCCACACGCCGGGGCGAAGTCTTGGTAATTTTCGGTTTGTCTGTGGGAAGTTCTGGAGTCCTCAAAGGCGGGCTGAGTTTTGTAGAAATCCTGCCTGTAATCGGTGCTGTGGTTGGAGCGTCGAGTAACGCTAGTTTGATTTACACTCTAGGATATGTTGCCAGCCGCTTCTATGAAGCAAAGAAAAATTCTGCTGCAAGTAGCGCAGGTGTCACGACGACAGGCTAAGCAGCCAATCCTAGCAGTGATGTTGTTGCTTCCTATCGTACTCATTTCTCTTGCGTGAGGCGATCGCAACAATAGGGACAGGAAATGTCTTGTTGATAATGAGGGGAAGTTTTTTCAGCTTCCGAGATGGCATGACCGCAACTGGGACACATTTGGTGAGTTCCTAGCGAATGCCGCCAGTGCAGAATAAACTAACTCTCCCACTCTTACGGGCAATAACCTTTGCTCTCACTAAGCCCCAATTCTTGTATTTGCAAAGGAGCCAACGAGCCAATATGTCACCATTTCTCCCTTCCCTTTGACTTTGATAGCGCCTCGTTTTTGGAACACATACTTATCCTTGAGTCGCTCATAGGTGGCTTCCGTCACCTGAATGCTTCCTGCTTGACCGGAAGACTCCATGCGCGAAGCAATATTGACAGCATCTCCCCACAAGTCATAGATAAATTTCTTCGTGCCAATGACTCCAGCGATAACAATGCCTGTATTAATACCAATGCGGATTTGAACGTTCACACCTCCTTCGGTTCGCAAGCGCTCGATCGCAGCTTGCATTGCCAGTGCCATATCTGCGATCGCTTCGGCATGATCGGCTCTCGGAAGTGGTAGCCCAGCGGCTACCATGTAGGCATCGCCAATCGTCTTGATTTTTTCTAATCCCAACTGTTGAGCCAGTGCGTCGAAAGTGCAAAAAATCTGATTGAGTAAGTTAACCAGCTCAATCGGTTTTAAGCGAGCCGATAGGGGCGTAAACCCAACAAGATCGGCAAACATAATTGTCACCTCGTTGAATTGTTCAGCGATCGCAGCTGGATTTTGTTTGAGCTGCTTGGCGATTGCCTCTGGCAAAATATTGAGCAATAACTCTTCTGACTTTTGCGCGGAGTCCGCCAGTTGCTCTATGGCTTGTTCGAGTCGATCGGATTGTACTAAGATCGATTTCTCAAAAACATCTAGCAACTGCGTTAAAGTCACTACCTGGGATTTAAGCTGCGCTACCTCACGCTCAGTGTTTCTTGTGAATATTTGCCTAGAGGCTGGAGCAGATTCATCTTTTTGAGCGAAGACAGCTCCTCGATCGAAGGGCAGCAGTGCTGTCTTTACATTAAGCGCCAGAGTGCTGAACATCTGAGCCGTGCTATGAGGAATCTGGACTTTCAAGAACATGATGATTGCAAACAGATTGCCCGAAGGCAATAGACCACCAAACCCCAACACAGACTTGATTCCGAATGGAATCACAAAAGAGTCCTGGGCGGGAATATAGGGGTTGCCAATCGCTTCAGGCACATAGAAAACGTTGTATTTCCTTTGCTCGATTTCTACTAAAAGATTCGGGTCAGGGTTGATAACTGTTTTTATATCTAAGCCAAGCTGTCTGATGAGTTGTGAGATCATCGGCATCTGAGCGACTACAGATTCGCTTGCCAGTGGAATAGCCTTGTGTCCAACGGATGTGTGTCTTGAGTTCCATTCCGTTTGTTCTCCTACCGTTGCCAGTGGAGTCATGCACTTCATGGCAGGCAAAGGGGGATATTCGCCCAACATACTACGGGCATACTCGGCAAGTTCGGCTTCTAAGTCTTCATAAGGGTGAGTTTTGAACAAACGGACGAGGGCGCAGGATTTCTCACCAGTTAACTTAGTACAGAAATTTTCGTAAAGATACCTAACAATTCTGTTACTCGCCTCTTCCATACTTTCAGCCCCCAAGCCGAACTGGCGTAGAGCCAACCCGCATTCCACCATGTCCCTTAAAGTGAATCTCGTCAAGTCGTACATCTGACTTCCTCGTCGATTTGGAAATTGGGGTGCTGTTGAATACCGCTCTTGTGTCAAACTGGGCGATCGCAACAGTAGGGACAAGAAACATTCTCTTGATAATGAGGTGAAGTCTTATCAGCTTCCGAGATGGGATGCCCGCAACTGCGGCACATTTGGTGGGTTCCTGCTGCCAAACCTTCACGGACAGCGACACGTTGATCGAAGACAAAACATTCCCCTTCCCACAAACTTTCTTCTGGTGGAATTTCCTCTAAATACTTGAGAATGCCGCCCTTGAGGTGATAGACCTCTTGGAACCCTTGAGCCATCATAAATGATGTCGCTTTTTCACAGCGAATGCCGCCAGTGCAGAATAGGGCAACCTTTTTGTGTTTGCTGGGATTGAGATCGTTGCGAACGTAGTGGGGAAATTGGCGGAATGAGGCAGTTTTGGGATTTTGCGCTCCTTTAAAGCTACCAATAGACACCTCATAATCGTTGCGGGTGTCAATAATCGTTACTTCTGGATCTGAAATCAGCTCATTCCACTCCTTCGGACTGACATAGGTGCCGACGCGATCGCTTGGATCGATTTGGGGCAATCCCAATGTGACAATTTCTTTCTTCAACCGCACCTTCATCCGGTCAAATGGTGGAGAATCGGCATAAGACTCTTTATGCTCTAAGTCAACCAGACGCGGATCGGAGCGTAAAAACGATAGCACCGAGTCAATTGCCTGACGCGATCCTGCAATCGTCCCGTTAATGCCTTCTGCTGCAAGCAATATCGTCCCTCTAATACCCTGTACTTCGCAGTGCAATAACAAGGGATATCGCTTCTCGGCAAAGTCCGGCAACTTGACGAATTTATAGAAAGTTACAACAACTTGGCTCATTTTCCCCCTCAACCCGAAGGAGTAGAAATATTTTCCTCTGGTTTCCCATCTAACCTAACAAAGGAAGCTTTACGATGGCTTGCGTCTAGATATTTTTTCCTTTACCCCCTTTACTCATAGAAAGATATGAGCTACTATAACAAAAGTGGGTTTAGTTCCTACTGAAATTTCGGGGGTTTAGCTCAGTTGGTAGAGCGCCTGCTTTGCAAGCAGGATGTCAGCGGTTCGAGTCCGCTAACCTCCATTTCGCACTCTCTCAAGCATGGAGTTCTGAGGTGCCGGAAGCGATCGCTTCTAATTTTTCAGCATCCAACACTGTAATCTTACCACCGCGACTGTAAGCCACAACCGACTTCAAACTCTTGAACATTCGCACGCACTCCTCGTAAGTGATGCCAATACTCCGCGCTATTTGATAATAGGAAAGCTTCACCTTCAAAGATGCGCCAGTGGGGGTTGGTTCGGTTCCTTGAGATGCAAAATACTGAATAAACCGCGCTAAGCGTACAATTGCCCTTTCAGAAACCAATCCATGCACTGTGTCATGGAGTTGTTGCAATCGAGAATTGAAAACCATCAGCATTCGCAGGGAAATTTCTGGGGTTTGCCTAATTGCTTCTAAGAGGGCATCTCGTTGTACTGTAAGAATTATTGAATCAAGTTCAGCTGTCACCATCGCCGGAGAAATTCCATCACCCAATAAGGCGGGTGCGGCGAAAATTTCCCCCGGTGGTAGGGTACGCAGAATCGTTTCTTTGCCTGTTGTTGCAGTTTTGGTGATTTGCAAAGAGCCACCCAGCAGGGCGTATAGTTTAGGAGGTAAGCGATCGCCTTCATGTAAGACTATCTCCCCTTTGCTGTATTTCTGTACTTGGGTGTAAGGTTGTAAATGTTCTAATTCCGCAGGAGTTAGATCCACAAAAACCCGAATCTCAGAAAGTTGCTCGACTGTTGCCTGCATTATCTCTTAATGTTACTTTTAGCGGGCTAGGAAAATGTTACCAATTTGTGTCATATCCACATTTCCCCCAGTGATGATGACACCAATCTTTGCATCTGTAACAACTCCTGAAAGTAAAGCAGCTGCTGCTAAAGCGCCTGTGGGTTCTACGACAATCTTTAAGCGGAGCCACAAGAAAAACATGGTGCTGCGGATGGCTTCTTCAGATACTGTCACCATATCATCAACATAATGCAACACCAGCGGAAAGGTAATTTTCCCTAAACAGGGTGTGCGTGCGCCATCGGCGATGGTGTCAGGATTGGTAACAGTATGCAGCGTTTTGGTGTGAAACGAGCGGGTAGCATCGTCGGCGCGTTCGGGTTCTACGCCGATGACTCGACAATTGGGTGAAAAAGCTTTGGTAGCGATCGCGCAGCCGGATAATAAACCACCGCCACCGCAACAAACTAACACTAAGTCTAATTTTCCAACTTCCTGAATTAGTTCTAAAGCTGTTGTTCCTTGTCCTGCTATCACATGAGGATGATCGTAGGGGGGAATTAGGGTGAGATGGCGATCGCTGACCATATCTTTCGCCAAAGCTTCCCGCGTCGTTTCCTGACGATTGTACAAAATTACCTCAGCACCATAACCGCGAGTTGCGGCTTGCTTCACTGCTGGTGCATCATCAGGCATGATGATAGTAGTGCGAATGCCTAGCAGTTGTCCAGCAAGCGCGATCGCTTGGGCATGATTTCCCGATGAATACGTCAAAACGCCGCTTTGCTTTTGTGCTTTTGATAACTGCGCCATTGCATTGTACGCACCCCGAAACTTAAACGAACCTGTGCGTTGAAAATTCTCGCACTTGAAGAACACCTGAGAGTTGGTGCGCTGATTGACAGTTTTTGAGGTTAACACAGGTGTACGGTGGGCAATACCGCTAAGGCGCACCGCAGCAGCTTCCACCTCGGCGATGGTAACGGATAATACCATTTTGGATTTTGGATTGGTAATTGGGGGTTCCTTGTCAGCCAAGGATGCGATCGCGATCGCATCCTTGGTTGGCATTCCTGAGTAAAAATTATAAAGTTACTCTAAATAGAGATTTTTTCTTTTATCTTTTCCCGTAAGCTTACCAAAGGTAAGCCAAAAATATCTAATTTTCTACTGCTTTTTTTTGCGGACAAAAGCTGTGAGCTTTTTTATTTAGCAGCAAACACAAAAATTAGTTAAAATCCACTACATTTTTTAATCTTATCTCCCCTCTCAACAAACTGAAGACACCCGAACAGGGCATTTTAATCTTTACTATTATGCAACTCCACAATCAGCCCAATTGTTCTTTAGTTTCAGAACAAGCAATTGACCGTCACTTGTTAACTGTTGCTCGTGACAACCCTCTACCAGAAGTTATAGCTAGTCTTCAGTCTGGAGATTCGAGCCGGTGTGCTTTAGTGATGGAGGAGTCCCGGTTAGTTGGGTTGTTTAGTGAGCATAATATTATATCGCTTAACCTAGCTCAAAGGCATTTAGAAAAGGTTAAAGTTGCTGAGGTGATGACGACACCCGTTATTACCCTAAATATATCAAATTTACCAGATATTTTTATATTATCTTCATTATTGCAACAACATCAAATTCACCATCTGCCTGTAGTAGGCGATCGCGATCAAATATTGGGAGTAATCACCCCTCAAAGTATTTGCCGAGTGCTGGAAAAAGAAATTTCAAATCTTAATTCTGCATTTGCCAATTTGGAATCTGCGAAAGGGGAAAATTTGAGTAGCGTCACCCAGGATAGATCAAAAGGTAGCGAGAAAATCGGGCTTATAGCTCCAAACACAAGCCAACACCAGCAATTAGAAGGAAGCTGGCAACAGGCGAAGGAAAAATTAGCAATTACAGTAGAAGCGCCTGCAACTTACCTAAAAGAACCTTATGAAACCCTATCAGTTAAAGTTGCCAAGGAGCAGAGTTTTAAGACTCTCTTAGTAAGAGAGAGACAGTATAAGTCGGTTGTTGACAACGTTAAAGAAGTATTTTTCCAGACAGATACAGCAGGTTTCTGGACATTTCTAAATCCTGCATGGACGGAAATTACTGGATTCAGCATCGAAGAAAGCCTCGATACAAATTTTCTAAATTACATCCATCCTGACGATCGCCAACACAATCTAGAGCTATTTCAACTATTGATTAATGGAGAGAAAGACTATTGCAAACATGAGATTAGGTACTTGACAAAAGATGGTGACTACAGATGGATTGAGGTTTATGTAAGTCTGACATTTGCTGACGACAATGCGATATTGGGTACTTGCGGTACGCTGAACGATATCACGGAGCGCAAGCAAGCTGAATTTGCTTTGCAGGAAAGCGAACTGCGGTTCCGCTCTTTAGTTTCCAATATTCCCGGCGTAGTTTATCGCTCTGGCTGCGATTCGGACTGGACAATGGAGTTTATCGGCGATGCGATCGCAGAAATTTCCGGCTATCCACCTAGTGACTTTATTCACAACAAAATTCGCACTTTCGCTAGTATTATTCATCCCGAAGACACAGCCAATTGTGAAAATTTAGTTTTGAAAGCCGTGAAAGAGAGACAACTGTTTCTCGCTGAATATCGGATTATTCGAGCAGATGGCAGCATCAGATGGGTCTATGATAGAGGTCAAGGATTCTTTAGTGATGATGGGAGCGTACTTTGGCTCGACGGGGCAATCTTTGATATCACTGAACGCAAGCGAGCCGAAGCAGAATTAGAAAAGTCAAATCAGCGGACTATTAAAATTTTAGAAAGTATCACAGATGCTTTTTTTGCCCTCGATAAATCCTGGTGCTTCACTTACTTAAACTCAAAAGCCGAGCAGTACTTATTAAAAACCAGAGACGAATTAATTGGCAAATGTATTTGGGACGAGTTGCCAGAGGTAGCTAATTCTAGCTTGATAAAGCAATATCACAAAGCTGTATCCGAAAATATTACAATTCATTTTGAGACATTTTATGGGTCATCAAATACCTGGTATCAGTTACAAGTTTATCCTTATGAAGATGGCTTAAGCGTTTACTGCCATGACATTACTGAGCGTAAACAAGCAGAAGTTGCACTGCAAGAAAGTGAGGCGCGATATCGCGCAGTTGTTGAAGATCAAACGGAAATGATCTGTCGTTTTTTGCCTGATGGAAGCTTAAGTTTTGTCAACGACGCTTACTGTCGTTTCTTCAACAAACAGCCTAAAGAGTTAGTAGGGCAAACTTTTGCTCCCTTCATGTTAGAAGAGAAGCAAGAATGGATAACACAAGAAATGGCTTTTCTTACCCCAGAAAAATCAGTACTGAGTTACGAACATCAGGTAGTAATGCCAAGCAAGGAGATTTGCATTCAGCAGTGGACAAACCGGGCAATATTTAACGAATTTGGTCAGTTTGTCGAATTCCAGGCAGTCGGTCGGGATATCACTCTACGCAAAGCCGCTGAGAAAGCACTGGCAAAGCGCGAACGCCACTGGGCAGCATTGGTTACAATTGGGCGTCGGTTATTGGTTTCGAACGACAAAGAAAGCTGCTACAAACAGGTGTTGAAAACGCTGGGGACGGTTTCGCGTGCCAGCCGGATTTACGTGTTTGAGAACCACACAGATGAGTCGGGTTGTCTGCGGATGAGTCAGCGTGCCGAGTGGTGCGGCGAGGGTGTCAACCCCAAAATTGACAATCCTTTGCTGCAAAACCTCTCTTATGACGACTATTTTCCTCGCTGGGCTAACCAATTGGCGCGGGGGAAAATCGTTTCTGGGGTAGTGGCAAAATTTCCAGAGTCAGAGCGTCAGGTTTTAGAACCGCAGGGCATTCTTTCGATTTTAGTCTTGCCGATGATTGTTAATGACAAGTTCTTTGGCTTTATTGGCTTTGATAATTGCTATGAAGCTCGCCCCTGGGCTTCATCAGATGTGGATATTCTCCGAGCGGCAGCAACGGCAATATCTATGTACCAACAACGCAGACTTGCGGAGTTGGCGCTGCGGGAGAGTGAGGAACGGTTCCGGCAGCTGGCAGAAAATATTGATGAGGTGTTCTGGATGACTAACCCTGATAAAACCCAGATTATCTACATTAGTTCTGCATTTGAGAAGATTTGGGGGCGCACCTGCGAGAGTTTGTATAACAATCCTAAATATTGGGTGGAATCAATCCATCCAGAGGATCGCGATCGCATCGTTGCTCTCATTCGTAACAATCCCCAACGGACTTTAAACGAAGAATATCGAATTGTGCGCCCCGATGGTTCGGTTCGCTGGGTCTGGGATCGCGCCTTTCCCATCCGGAACGCCGCCGGAGAAATCTGCCGCATCACCGGACTTGCAGAAGACATCACCGAACGCAAGTCAGCACAGCAGACTCTTTTACGCATCAGCGCCGCTGTGGAAAAATCCAGCGATGCTATCGGGATATCTGGTGTAAATGCTGAACCCATCTATATCAATGAAGCTTTTCGCAACTTATTCGGCTACTCCTTGGATGAATTAGACACCTCTGGAGGTCTAGCGCTACTGTTCACCCAAAAAGCAGTTAACCAAGAGGTGTTCGCCACCGTCAACGGCGGTAAATCTTGGAGAGGTGAAGTAGAGATGCGATCGCGTAGCGGCTGCATCATCCAAATTTCCCTTCGTACAGATGCCATCAAAGATACTTCCGGTCAAGTTGTTGGGTCAATTGCCATCTTTACTGATATCACCGAACGCCTGCAAGCCGAGCAAGCACTACGGGAGAGTGAGGAGAAGTATCGCAATCTTGTCGAACAAACCAACGATTGGGTGTGGGAAATTGATAGCAATGGTGTCTTTACCTACGTCAGCCCAAAAGCCTCTGACATTGCAGGCTATCAAGTTGGGGAAATTCTTGGTAAGACTACTTTCAATTTTATGTCGCCGGATGAGGCAAAGCGATTTCAGTCAGTTCTCAACTACTTTGTTTCTGCACAGCAACCCTTCTCCAATCTAGAAAAAACTGTAATTCACAAAAACGGTCACTCAATTGTTTTAGAAAGCAGCGGTTCGCCTGTTTTTGAAAGCCAAGGTGTACTGCAAGGTTATCGCGGCATAAGTCGCGACATCACTGAGCGCAAAAAAGCCGACTCAGAAATCCGTTCATCACTGGAAAAAGAAAAAGAACTCAACGAACTAAAATCTCGCTTCGTCTCAATGGTTTCTCATGAGTTCCGTACTCCCCTAAGCACTATTTTGCTTTATACAGAATTGTTAGAACACTATCACCATAAGTGGGATGAGGAGCAAAAACGCCAGTATTTTCTCCGCATTCAAACTGCCATTAAAAATATGACCAATCTGCTAAATGATGTTTTAATTATCGGGAAATCCGAAATTGGAAAACTAGAATTTAGCCCAATTTTTTTAAATATAGATGTTTTCTGCCGCAACTTGGTGAGCGAAATGCAACTAACAGCAGGTAGTCAACAAACTATTATGTTGCAAAGCTCTAGCTGCTTTCAAAAAGTTTATGTAGATGAACAACTTTTGCGGCAAATTTTTACAAACTTACTTTCAAATGCTCTGAAATATTCTCCCCAAGGAGGTGTAATTAATTTTTCCTATTATTTTCAAAATGAAAAGTTAGTTTTTGAAGTGCAAGATGAGGGCATCGGTATTCCCATAGAAGACCAACAACATTTATTTGAAAGCTTCCATCGCGCTACTAATGTAGGTACTATTCCCGGCACTGGATTGGGGCTGGCGATAGTTAAAGAATGTGTTAAATTACACCAAGGAGAAATTAGCGTAAACAGTCAATTAGGGTTAGGCACGAAGTTTGTAGTCAAGTTGCCATATCAATAAAAACTTAACAGGGTCAGGGAGAAACCGGCAAAAATGAACAAGATTTTAGTTATTGAAGATGAAGAACCAGTTTTAGCTGGAATGAGCGCCCTTTTAATAGCTGAGAATTTCGATGTAATAGGCGCAGAAAATGGTAAACTTGGGGTAAAGCTGGCACTCAAAAACCAACCAGAGTTAATTATTTGTGATGTCACAATGCCGGAACTGGATGGATACGGTGTATTGAGAGAACTGCGTCAAAATCCAGCCACGGCTATGATTCCTTTTATTTTTCTAACTGCAAAATCTACCAAATCCGATCTGCGTCAGGGTATGGAACTGGGGGCTGATGATTATCTTACCAAACCGTTTACCAGAGATGAATTATTGGGCGCGATCGCTGCTAGATTCAAAAAACAAACAGTAATGTTTGAACATTACTCAACTGAATTAAAACATACAGAAGAAAAAGTCAATCACCTGGTATATTACAATAACTTGACCGACCTGCCCAATCGCTTGTCACTACAAGAACAGTTCCATCAAGTGATTGCTCATATAGACAAATTACCAAGCCAATCTTCTATTAGTATTCTCTCTATTAGTTTAGATAGATTTAGCCGCGTCAACGACTCTTTAGGCTATACACTAGGCGACTTGCTACTTAAGTCTGTAGCCGAACGCCTGACAATGTGTGTTAGTAGCGGCGACTTTGTTGCTCACTTGCAAGCCGATATATTTGCAATTATTCTTCTAACTGATGACACAAAATCAGATGTTGGCGTTATCCACGACATTTTAAATACAATTTCTCAACCTTTCATGCTGGAGGGTCACGAAGTCTTTATCACCTCCAGCATTGGCATCTCGTGCTATCCGTCGGATGGTGGTGACATTGACACTTTAATTAAAAATGCTTCTCTAGCAACATTCGGGGCTAAAAAGCAAGGGGGAAATACTTATCAGTTTTACACATCAGATATGCAGGCTGACTCTGTCGATCAATTGACCCTAGAATCTAGCTTGCGCCGTGCCTTAGAACGAGAAGAATTTCAGGTATACTATCAGCCGCAAGTCGAATTAAAAACCGGAAAGATTGTTGGGATAGAAGCGTTAATACGTTGGCAACATCCAGAACTAGGGCTAATTTCTCCGGCAACATTTATACCATTGGCAGAAGAAACAGGCTTGATTATGCCCATTGGCGAATGGGTTTTAAAAACTGCTTGCGCTCAAACTCAAGCATGGCAAACCGCTGGTTTTTCTTCTTTACGAGTAGCAGTTAATTTGTCATGCAGACAATTCAATCAAGAAAACTTGGGTGAGAGTATAGTCGAAATTTTAAATAACACAGGTCTGGCTCCGCAATTTTTAGAATTAGAAATTACTGAAAGCGTACTAACCCAAAATGAATCAGCAGCTATCAAGACATTAAATAAGTTGAAGCTTTTAGGAATCGAAATATCTATTGATGATTTCGGGACTGGATATTCTTCTTTAAGTTATCTCAAAAAATTTCCTTTTTCTACTTTAAAAATAGACCAGAGTTTCATCCGGAATATTAACACTGATGCTAGATGTAAAAACATCACTATGGCAATTATTCAAATGTCACAAAAATTGAATTTAAAAGTGATTGCTGAGGGAGTAGAAGCGGCAGAAGAAGTATCTTTTCTTTGCCAACATAATTGTGATGAAGTCCAAGGATATTTGTTTTGTCGCCCTGTACCACCGGAAGAATTGGAAAAACTACTGTGGAAAGGTAAGAAACTGCCGATTCCTATTTTAATTTAAGGAGATTCCTAATAGCAATTAGCTATTAGGAATTAGCAATAACAACTTTATTTCGTCCGTGTCGTTTGGCTTCGTAGAGTGCTTTGTCTGCGGCTTCATTGAGTTGCGTCGCATCAACCACACTGGGAAAAACAGCAACACCACAGCTAAAAGTGACGGAAAATTCAGCCCCTTCAGACTGTTGCCGAACTTTGGCAAAGCCTTCCCGGATGCGATTGAGCACCTTGACTGCTGTTAGACCATCTGTATGCGGCAAGATGATAGCAAATTCTTCACCGCCGTAACGACCAGTAATATCAGTTTTACGCAAACGCTGCTGCAATAGACGGGAGAGACTTTTCAAAACGCGATCGCCTGTCAAATGCCCATAGGTATCATTAACTGACTTAAAATCATCAATATCAATCATGGCAAAGGCGACTGTGGTATTTTCCCGGCTAGCCCGTTGCACTTCAATACTTAATTGCTCTTTGATAGTCGTATGATTAAGTAGCCCCGTCAAACTATCGCGCACCATCACAGAACGTAAAAGACGCGATCGCTGCACTCGCGGCATCACCGACGCCACGAGATGGTGTGGCAAAATTGGCTTAGTCAAAAAATCGTCCCCGCCTAGCTGAATCGCCGTCAGCTGCTTATTAAAATCAGTCTCTACCGAGAGAAACACAATCGGAATCCCCATATAAGCAGGTTGCTGACGGATCACCGATGCCAATTCCAAGCCATCGCAACCCGGCATATACATATCCATCAAAATCAAATCCGGTCTAAACTCAATCAAAGGCTGCATCACCTGCAAAGGATCAGCGATCGCTACCGTCATCATCCCCGCCTGCTCTAAAGTTAAGCTATAGAAAGTAGCCAAAGACGCATCATCGTCAACAATTAAAATTCGATACGGTTCTGGGGTTTGCGGTGCCGTCAGCGAATCCAAAGCATCAATCAACTCTCCGATATTAATCGGCTTAGGGAAATATGCCTTCCCACCTGCCCTCACTGCCTGCAAACGCGCTGTCAGATCGTTTCTGCAAGAGATAAATACAACTGGCAAAGGTTGTTCGCGCCCTTTCTGGATTTGGGTGATAGTTTTCGGGCCTGCCAAATTGTCTTCAGGGAACACCACATCCATGATGACTGCTGCTGGGGGTGTTTGAGCGATCGCGTCCTGAAGTTCAACAAACTCGTTAAAGGCGCGAACATCATAACCAAAACAACCGATTTGCAACACTAAATCCTGTGACAAAAGTGGATCGTCTTCAACCAGAAAAATCAGCCGATTGTCTGACTCCGGTAGGGGAGGAAGTGTCAGCGGCAGGTTTACCGACAATTCTTGAGTGGACAGTAAACAAATTTCACTCGCCGCGTGTTTCAATACCCCTAGCAGCACCAAAATTTGTGCTTGCTGTTCCGAAGTTGGCAAATCCCCACATTCCAGCATCGCTTTGAAAACAAGTTCCAATGTTCGGGCGGCATTGCCTAACGTTAGAAAGCCAAATGTAGCGCCCGATCCAGCCAGACGGTGTGTTAAGTTGTGCAGCGTTACCAAAAGTGAGGAAGCTTCGGAGAGGGGCAGAGGCGGTGAGGCGGTGATGGGGTGATGAGGTGAAAAGAGGAATTTAGTATTATCTTTTCCCACTCTCCCACTCTCCCCCTCCTCCACTGCGATACTCTTTTCCAAACTTGCAAGCAGCTGATTCCACATAGCTTCAATCTGCTCAACTCGACTTGGTAGTTGCTGCGTGTAAGCAATACGTAAGGCGTTTAGTTGTTCTTGTGGATTTTTCACAGAATTAAACATGGTACTGAGACCACAAGCGATTAAGAGTTGCAGAAAGAGTCATCGGGTCAAACGGCTTTGCAATTACATCCAAAACGCCGAGTTGTTTATAGGAAGCTACTTCGTGAGTTTGAACTTTGGCAGTCAAAAAAATCACAGGAGTAGTTAAAGTTTCTCTTAGTTCGCGCAGAGCCTTTAGCGTACTAATACCGTCCATACCCGGCATCATCACATCAAGCAGAATCAAATCTGGGGCAAAAGTTGGCGCGGCTTGAATTGCTTCACTGCCAGAACTACATATTTGCACAGTAAAACCGCCGACAGCCTGCAAACCCAAGCTGGCAACAGTTTGGATATCTGGGTCATCTTCCACAAACAAAATCCGGTTTAGAGGTGGGGTAGACAAAGCGTTTCTCTAAGTTGTACTTCCAAAAAAGAGTCTGCTGAAGAAAACAAATTAAAAATTTAAGAGTTTCTTGGCGATTTTTAATTTGCATTTCTAATGTGGCATTTCGTCAGCGTAACTGGCTACGGTTATTTAAGGGTATTTATCGAGTCACTGCGCCCAATTAAGGATTTGATGGTATCCAGCAGTTGCTGATTTGAGGTGCGGGATTTTACGAGTGCCGCAGCCACATGATTCGCGGCTTCAATACCAACTGTATTGGCAGAGAAAACCACTGCTGGAATTGGGACGCGAGCCTGATTGTTTAGGTAAGGTAGCAACTCCAGACCAGAACCATCAGGTAAACTTAGGTCTAGAATAACCAGGTCGTAAGTATTTGTCCGTAGCTTGTGTTTTGCCTCCTGAAGATTCTTAGCTGAGTCAATTTCGGCTAGGGTCTGCAAAATTTTTGAGACGACTTGGGTTAAATCCGGATCGTCCTCTACGTACAAAATTTGTAGCTGGGTGCCAGTTTGTTGTCGCACTGCTTGCCGGACTGCTGCCATCAATCGCTGTTGATCGATTGGTTTATCCAGCCAGTCTATCACCGCCAAGCCGCCGCCGTTGAATTCCTGCCGCCCTTGCTGCGCCTTGGCAGAAACCACAACAATTGGCAGGCTGTGGGTGTTTTGCGCCTCCCGCAACTCGCGGATCAATGAAATACCGTCTTGACCGGGTAATGCCAGATCCACTGTCATTGCTGCATAGCGGTTTTGGCCCAGTAGCTGCTTGGCTTGTGCTGCACTATAAGCGATATCTGCGCTCAAACCCTCTTGCTTTAGCATTAGCCAGAGCAATTGGGCAATATCCGGGTCGTCTTCACACACTAAGATGCGGAGGCTGTCAGATGAGTTTGAGCTGGATACAATTGGCACAAGTGCATCCTGCCATTCTGGTAAGTCAAAATAGAAGGTGCTGCCGACATTGGTAGTGGTGGTAAAGCCAATTTGTCCGCCGAGTTTTTCGACAATCGCTTTGCAAATGCTCAAACCCAAGCCAGTTCCGCCCTTTTGACGGGTATCTGAGGAATCAGCTTGGGCAAACTTCTTAAAGATCCGGGAACGAAATTCTTCGGGGATGCCCGTACCTTGGTCGGTGATGGCAACGCGAATGAAGGAGGAAGAAGGCAGGAGGCAATAGGTAGGATAAATATTATCAGTTGCCAATAAGTCTGGACTTCTATCTTCTGGGTTTAAGCGGGAGACACAGACTTTGACTTGGCCATTGGGGGGAGAGAATTTGGCGGCGTTGGAGAGCAGGTTAGTGATCACCTGCATCAAGCGATCGCGATCTACATTCACCATAGCATCCGTTAGTTGCGGCTCCAACACCAACTGCACGCCAAACTGTTCGCTATAGCCACGATTCACGTCTATTGCCTGCTGCACTAATGGCATCAGCTCCAGCGGCGTAAGATGGAAATCCATTTTACCGGATTCAATCTTTTCGATATCCAAAATGTCATTGATCAGCAGGATCAGACGTTCGCTATTTTTATAAGCAATGTCTACCAAGGCTTTCGCCTGTGGGGGAATTTCACCTGCCACGCCGCCACTAATTAAACTCAAAGAACCGCGAACTGAAGTTAGCGGCGTTCGCAATTCATGGCTAACAATTGAGACAAATTCGTTTTTCAATCGCTCTACCTCCTTGCGCTCAGTAATATCGCGCACAATTGCCAGCACTTCATCCGGGCCATTGACTACAACTCTAGCCTCATAAGTCTCAATCTTTTTGCCTTTAGGCATTTGATATTCAAACACTTGTGCTTTGTTGGTGGAAAGAGCGATCGCGCTATAGTGTAAAGCAGCTTGAGCTACACTCATGGGCAAAACATCATAAATATTTTTGCCAACAACAGCATCAGCACTCATCTCCATAGGATCGTTCTTAGCGGCTTTGAAATCTAGAAAAATGCCCTCTTTGTTCATGCGATACATCGCATCTGGAATAGCGTCTAGAAGGGCGCGGGTTTTCGCCTCGCTTTCGCGTAACACTTCGCTTTGGCGCAAGGCTTCCTCAGCGGCTTTGCGTTCAGTAATGTCCTTCATAAAGCAGTGATGTCCGATAAAACGCCGTTGCGAATCGTAAGCACAGATCATCACTAATTGCTTATAAAAAATAGAGCCGTCTTTACGCACACCCCTGGCTTCAGCTTCTACCTT
The DNA here is from genome assembly GCF_039962115.1 of Funiculus sociatus GB2-C1. Lineage (NCBI taxonomy): Bacteria > Bacillati > Cyanobacteriota > Cyanophyceae > Coleofasciculales > Coleofasciculaceae > Funiculus > Funiculus sociatus. The sequence continues at coordinate 108,075 of NZ_JAMPKJ010000001.1, forward strand.
GCCATCTTTGAGCATTTGTTCATAGGCAGCTATCATCTTTTCTACATCTTCAGGATGTACAGTTAAGGGCCATTCCATACCAATCATTTCTTCTGGTTGGTATCCAGCAGCGCTGGCGTAGGCTCGGTTGACAGCCAGGTAGCGCCCTTGCGTGTCTAAGCGCGAGATCCCTTCAACGGCATTTTCCAGGGCAGATCCTAAATCGCGTAATTCTGCCTCAGCAGCTTTGCGCTCAGTGATATCAAAAATCGCCCCATCAAGGCGAATTAATTCTCCTTCCTTATTAAGGATACCCTGACCTTTTTCATAAACCCATCTGACAGTTTCATCAGCTCGAATAACCCGATACTCGATAATGTAAGGCTGTTTTGCTGACACACCTTCTAAAATAGTTTTCTCCACCATCGCCACGTCTTCGGGATAGATAATGCTGGCAAAGGTGCGTACTTGATTGTTAATAAAGTCACTAGCCGGATAGTCAGAAATCCCGGCGATCGCATCACTGATAAACTCCATTGTCCAGTTAGCATCACAGGCGCAGCGGTAAACAGCACCAGGAATATTAGCAACTAGGGTTCGGAATCTTTCTTCCCTTTCCTGTATAGATGCGTTTAACTGTATCTGTACTGTCTCGGCTTGCTTGCGCTCGTTGATATCGTGGAAATAAACTGATAAACCATCGGCATAGGGATAAGTTCGCACCTGATACCAGGTGTTTAATGGTGAATAAAATTCCTCAAACTCAACCGTGACTTGTTCGGTAGCAGCTTTGTGATACTGCGAGTAGAACTTGGAGTTAACAGCCTCTGGAAATTCATCCCATATATTTTTGCCAATTAACTCATCCTTGGTTCTCAACAAAAGCTGCTCGGCTCGTGAATTTATGTAGGTGAACCGCCACTCCCGATCTAAGGAAAGAAAGGCATCGTTGATGCTTTCTAATATCTTGTTGATTTGCTGGTTAGACTTGTGCAAATCCTCTTCAGCTTGTTTACGTCTTGTGATATCTCGGAAGTACCAAATTCTGCCATAATTGTCTCCTTCTGGGGAAAGCACCGCTGATGAGTAACGGTCAAAAACGCGCTCATCATTTAAGGAAATTTCATCGCGGCTAGATTCAGTTGGATGAGCATATAAATACTCGACTTTGGCAATAAACTCTTGTGGCTGCACCAGGGTTGAGAGTACATAGCCTAGCAGTTGTCTGTCGTCCCCAGACTTCATCACCTCGTCGGGGATTTGCCACAATTCTTTGAAGCGACGATTGTAGGAGGCGACTTTTCTGTTCTCGTCTATCACCAAAATGCCATCGAGGGCTGCTTCTTGCTGCGCCTTCAGAAGTGAATTAGTGCGTCGCAAGCTTTCTTGAGCTTGCTGGCGTTCGGTGATGTCGGTAGAGATACCGCAGACTGCATAAGGGACACCAGTAGCATCCTGTAGGGGAAACTTGACTGAAAGGTAGCTGTGTAAAACACCTTCGACAGGTGCGACTTCTTCCAACTCTATCGGAGTTCCAGATGCGATTACTTGCTGGTCGGTGATATGAAAAGCGTCAGCTACTTCTTTGGGAAAAATTTCGTGGTTGGTTTTGCCGACTATCTGCTCTCGGTCGAGGTGGAATAGGGTTTGGAATAGACGGTTGACCAAAATAAATCGTCCTTCCCTATCCTTGACGTAGATCATGGCGGTGGAGTTATCTAAAATTGCTTGTAGTCGCTCCTCGCTAACGCGCAATGCTGTTTCGGCGGATTGAGTACGAGCGAGTTCAGCTTGCAGCTGCTCGAAAAGGTTAGCTTGCTGAATAGCGATCGCTAGTTGTACGGAAAGCTGCTTGAGAAATTGTACTTCCCAGTTTTGCCATTGTCTGGTTCCATGACAGTGATGGACAATTAGCAGTCCCCATAATTTGGAGTTTGAAGGTTTAACAGTTGCAAGGTTGGAAGTAGAACCATTTTCCCACCTTCCCTGATGCCAACGAGAATCCCTGCTCAATGTGGCAACGCTTTCTTGGAAAATCGGCACTACCAGATTGGCTCTGACCTGAAACCGCTCTAGCAATTGAATATGAGGCTGTTCTAAACCCGCTGTGTAAATATCTTCAATAGCTTGAATCTCACCTGTGAGGTACGGGGTGGCAAGAGGATCACTAAAATTGGATAAGCTGGTGCGATCGCATGACTGGTAATTTTCCTGAATATTGATGCCTAATGTTGATGAAACCCCGATACCCAGCGATTCCACAACTACAGTACCACTCCCATCTGGCTCAAAGCGGTAAATAGCTGCTCGGTCGGCATGGAGAGCTTGTCGAACTTCCGCTACAGTGGTGTTGAGGACATCTTCTAGTTTCAAGGATTGGCGAATTCGCTCTTGCATTGCTCCTAAAAGCAATTCCCGTTGCAAGAGTTGCCGTAAGGCTGCTTCAGCTTCCACCCGGTAGGTGATGTCTGTTTGGATACCAATAAAGTTTGTCAGTTTGCCTTGGGGATTGCGTACCGGGGAAATCCGGAGTTCGTTCCAGAAAAGGGTGCCATCTTTGCGATAATTCCGCAAGACTGCACTACACTCTCTGCCCTCAGCAATTGCCATTCTAAGTTGAGCGATCGCTAGTTGATTTGTGTCTGTCCCCTGCAAGAAGCGGCAATTGATACCAATGACTTCAGCCGCAGCATATCCAGTCATCTGCTCAAAACGGGGATTGACATAAATAATTGGGTTGTCTGGCTGGGTGGTGTCGCTGATGGCGATGCCATTGCTACTAGATGCGATCGCTCTCTCCAGCAATCGTAGGGATTCTTCTTGTTGTTTGCGCTCGGTGATGTCCTGCGTCACTTTCGAGAAGCCGCGCAGATTTCCCTCCCTGTCGTGCAAAGCTGTAATCACTACGTTTGCCCAAAACCGCGTACCATCCTTACGCACCCGCCAGCCTTCCTTTTCGCACCGACCAAGTTTTGCTGCTAGTTCTAAATTTTGCTCCGGCTTTCCCAGCTCAATCTCTTCAGGCGGATAAAAGTAGGAAAAATGCTGTCCGACAATTTCTTCTAACTGATACCCTTTGATGCGTTCGGCTCCGGCGTTCCAGCTGACAACGTGTCCATTGGTATCCAGCTTAATAATTGCATAGTCTTTTACGCCTTCGACTAGCAACTGGAAGTTTTGCTCTCTCTGTCTGAGCGCCGATTTTGCCCATTTGCGCGAGCTGAGGATTTCTGTAAATATAATGATGCCGCCGATTTCACCTGCACTTGTCGTCCACGGTTGGGCTTCCCACTTTACCCAGTCCCCAGTCCCATCCAAACGCCTGATAAATTCTTCATCACCCTTTTCGATGGTTAAGAGTTGGTCGTTCCAACTTTCAGGAACTTCCTTGAACGTCTCATAGAGCGATCGCTGGCTGATATCCCCGCTTAGTCTAAAATCTGTCCGCCAGCGATCGCTACAAAGCAGGTAACGCATTTCGTGGTCGAACATGGCGATTGCAGCAGGCGATCGCTGGATAAATTTTTGCAGTAGCTCTTGGTTATCTATGTGATTCATATATTAAAAGTGGATTGGTCGCTGTGAATTTAAACTCAAATTTAGCTATATCGTCCTACCTACTTAGGATGCCCAAATTTCCAGGTTTAATTTTCACTGAGATAAATAAATACTCTTCCACCGAGAACTTTGCTCAAAGCTCTCTATCCTTTATGAAGATACTATTAAGCTGAAACTGTACTTCCTCCTTCCCTGCTCTGTCGCGCTATAGAACGTATATTTTATAACATCTATCCTCAGCAGCACCCAGGAAAAACTGATGTCACAAGTCAATGAGATTTTAGATTTTTGGTTTGGACGAGAAGATGAGCCGGGTTATGGCAAACCGCGTCAGGTATGGTTTACAAAAAAACCGGAGTTTGACCAAGAGATACAAACTCGCTTCCGACAAGACTACGAACTAGCAGCTGCGGGTCAGTTAGATTACTGGAAGTCTTCACCCCACAGTTGCCTAGCTTTAATTATCTTGTTGGATCAATTTCCTCGCAACATCTTCAGAGGTACTGCCCAAGCCTTTGCCACAGACCCGCAAGCACTTGCAGCAGCAAAGTATGCTGTAGTTAATAATTTTGATAAAGAACTGCTACCAGTGCAGCGATGGTTTGTTTACTTACCTTTTGAACACAGTGAAGATTTGAATCATCAGCGTCAGTCGCTGGAGTTGTTTAAGCAACTGAGTGATGACCCTGATAGTGCTGACACTATTTCCTACGCAGTTCGACACTTGGAGGTAATTGAGCGTTTTGGGCGCTTTCCCCATCGAAATCTGATTTTGGGTCGAAAGTCAACACCCGAAGAGGCAGAATTTCTCACGCAGCCCGGATCATCTTTTTAACACTAAAAACCTCTCCCCCAACCGCGCCCCTCCTAGCCTGGACAGGCTAAGCAAGTTGGGTTGCGCCGCGCTCTTAGTAAGAAACCCGGTTTCTTCTTTGAAACCGGGTTTGGAGGAAACATTTAATGTGAACAAGAGGGCAACTATACTTGGCACGAGAGTAGTTACGCCCTCTTGTTTTTCTCGTTAATAGGCGTTACTTTTGGGAATAATTTTGTTGATAACAGCAAATCAAAAAGCAGATGATTGTAGCTGAAACACCGCGATTGATTCTGCGACATTTAACCTTAGATGACGCGGACGACTTAGCGACGATTTACGCCGATACTGTTGTTATGAAGTTCTATCCCAGTACGCAGACATACGAAGAGACAAAGCAACAGGTTGAGCGGATAATCAATTGTTACGATAAAAACGGGTTCGGTTTGTGGGCAACCATTTACAAAGCCGATAATAAATTTATTGGTAGATGCGGATTAAGCCTTCAGTTGGTGGATGGAGAGCAAGAAGTTGAAATTGGCTATCTACTTGCCAAAGAATACTGGGGGCAAGGTTTGGCAACAGAAGCGGCTTGTGCAATTCGAGATTATGGATTTGAAAAAGTTGGTTGTAACCGTCTTATATCGTTAATAGATCCGGGAAATATAGCGTCTCAAAAAGTTGCCATTAAAGTTGGTTTAAATTACGAAAAAGAATCAACGCTGTGGGGAAAAAATATTCGCGTTTATGCAATTGATATCTTACAAAATTCGCAATACCTGGAGGCTTTGCCTCGCCTGAATCATTCCCAGGAATAAGGCTTCTTAACGAGAATAAAATATTTCAATTACCAAGCGTGGAAACTATGACGGTAAAGGCGTTGGAATCGGTAGCGGATGAAACTGGTTATCTAAGTGCGGCAGATGGTTACACGCGGTTGCATATTACAAGCGATCGCAAGCCTAGAAGCGTGGATGGTTTATTACCTCGTTCCCGCAGGGGATGGGAACGAGGATAAAGTTCCCAGTTCCAGCCCCTTATTCCGATTTAACGCAGTTAAGCATTCGCAAAGTGGCGGCGGCGGCGTAGTTGCGACGAGTGGCAGAGTTTGGCTCAAACTTGCTGCCAGTTTCATTTACTGGGGAGGCAACATTACAATAAGAAGACATTTGGTTAACCAGTGATGCTGCCCAGTGTTTTTCTGTGTCTGAGAAGGTTTTAGCTGAGTTCTTGACAGCAAGCTCTGTGGGGAGTCCGCGCATATTTTTCCCAAATTCCGCAGCACGTCGCAATACTGCTAATAGTTCGGCTCTGGTGACTGGTTGGGTGGGTTTAAATGAGCCGTCTTGATAGCCACTGACAATTTTGTTATCCCGCGCCCATTGAATTTTAGCAGCACTCCAGCGCGTAGCATCGACATCGGGATATGGTCGGGATGATGCTTGGGTGGGAATTGTGACGTTAGCACTCGGTAGCTTGGTTAATGATTCCAATACCATAGATACCAGTTGTTCTCTAGTTAAAGCGACTTGGGGACGGAAGGTATTGTCTTCTTTGAACCCGGCGACGAATCCAAGGGATACTGCTTGTTCAATTTCTCTAGCATAGACATCTGTGGCGATGTCTCGGAAGGAAGAGGTTCCGCTTGGAGGTGTGGCAATATCGCCAAATCCGGGGGGTGGTGCTTGGTCGCTAGTAAGATAGACGTGACCTAGTGTTTTACCGTTGAAGCTTCTTTTGGCAAACCGCCAAGCCGGATCGAGATTGATTTTCACGAAGCCGTTGTTGATGCCGTTGGCTCTACCGATTTCGATGACCGGAGCGTTGCGATCGCTCAAATTTTTCCCAACTAGCACAAAGTCATTACCGCTTTTGACGATGTTGAAGCTGTACTTCAGTCCCAAATCTGTACCCGCCATCCGGATAGAATAGCCGTTGCTGTCCGTACTGCGTCCGCAAATGCCACTGAAGTCAAAGTTCACAAGTAGCGGATCTACTATGACGGGGCTGGCTCCGTTTTCGCTCCAGCACTGCTGCTTGTCTGATATCTGTTCCAAAATCAATAGTTGATGACTATTTGTGCCATAAGGTGCGGCTACGGCAATAAATTTAGATTGTTCAACTTCTTTTTGATCAAAAGTGGCAGCGTGGCTGGGGTTTACGACATTTAGTGTTGAGACTACGGTGGCTATGGCTGCAATTGACCACCGAAGTAGACGCTTGGAGGAGCTTGAAGTCAAAGTCATGGTGAGGAGCTTAATGATTCAGATGGATTTATCTTCTTTAGATATGTGATACAATTATCCGCTCAAAAGTTCCCACATTTTTTGCCATCAGAATCGATGACACAAAGCTGCTAAATGCCTTGTCGTTCTAGGGTTGCCAAGGGTAAGGTGAACCAGAAAGTTGTCCCCCTATTTGGGCGACTTGTTACGCCAATTTGTCCACCGTGAGCAGTAATAATTTGCCGACACAGATGTAGTTTTAAACCAGTGCCTGTTGAGCAGCGAGATTGGGGATCGCGCACGTAGAGATCGAATAAGCGATCGCACTCTAGCTGACTCATCCCTACACCGTCATCTTCCAGGGTGCAGCGGATTGTCTGATGCTCTACTGTAGCTTTGAGAGTCAGATTCAGTCCCGGTGGGTTGTGTTTTAAGGTGGTAGTGAAGAGGGTTTCTAAAACTCGCTGTAGCTGAGTTGGATCTGCCATAACTAATGGTAAATCCCAATTTACCAAATTGGTCAGAGTTGCTTGGTTTTGCGCCAGCAGTGGTTCTAAGTCTATGAGAATTGCTGGTAAAATTGTATTTAACTGGACAAAATTTCGCTGAATTACAACTCCCTGAACTTCCGTAGAATTGCTTTCAAGCAAGGAGTTAATCATACATAGTTGGCGCTCGTTGCCTTGAATCATTCGTTCTACAATAGAGCGAGAAATGGTTAATTTCTCTTCCGGCGAACAAAGCAAGTTTTTGAAAACCATTACAGTTCCTTGGACAGATGTGCGGAGGTCGTGAGAAATTGTATGTAAAACAACATCTTTAATGCGGTTTAGCTCTTGCAATTCCTGCATTTTTTGCTGTAACTGATTAGTGCGTTCTTCTACTTGGCGTTCCAGATTAGTATTGAGGGTTTGTACTTGTTGGAAAAGAGAAGATTGCTGAATAGCGATCGCTACCTGAATTCCCAGTTGATCTATCAAATCAATTTCAAATTGCTGCCATTCACGAGGTGCAGAGCATTGATTGGCAATCAATAACCCAAACAGTTTTTCACCTAGCATAATCGGTACACCAATACCAGCTTTTACTTGACAGCGGTGATAGTATTCTGCTAAAAAGGGAGATTTGTTTATTGGGGTTGTATCGTTGATAACTCGAATGGAATTGCCACCAAAAATTTCCTTAACTTCCTTAAAAGCCATGTCATCCGTAACCCATCCCAAAATTGAATTAAAATTGGGATCTACAGATTCGGCTACGGCTCGTGCGTGTCCATCTTCATCAAAGTAACTGATGAAGACGCGATCAGCTTGCAAAAATTGTCGGACTTCCGCTACAGTAGTGTTCAGAATTTCATTTAGATCCAGCGATCGCCTAATTTTTAAAGCAATCTCATAAAGTAAGCGATCGCGCTCGGCTGCGACTCTAACCAGAGCTTCAGCAGCTTTGCGCTCAGTTATATCAGTAACTACAGCAAGCACGGATGACTCGCCGTTAATATTAACAAGTTCTGCTGACAAGAGGGCTGCTACAACTTCGCCACACTTTTTGCGAAACTGACATTCTAGGTTGTGAACTGCACCTTGTTCTAGCAACATTTGTTGCATTTTTATACGTTCTTCTGGATTTACCCAGGCATTTATCTCAGCTACAGTATGCCCAATTACCTCTTCCCGAAGATAACCACTAAGCTCCAGAAAGTTATCATTAACCTCCAGATAGCGTCCCTCTTTAAATGTAGTAATACTGATACAATCAGGACTATGACGAAAGGCTATAGAAAATTTTTCTTCTGAGAGCAAAAGCGCTTCTTCCGACGCTTTCCGCTCGGTAATATCTATCAGCAAACCATTCCAAAATATATCGCCATTCGCCTGCACAATAGGGCGGGTAGCGCCTTGCAACCATTTCAACTTACCTGATTTGGTAATTACCCGACCTTCCCAAATCCACGGCTGTAAGTTATCCGCCGAATCAATCAGCGATTGTTCATAAGATTCCCGATCTTCAGGGTGAACCAGATTCCTAAACAAAATTAGGTTAGAGCGAGCTGAATGGGACGTTAATTCTAATAATTCTTCACAGCTTGCATGGGCAAATAGTAACCATCGAGAGTTATCGTTACGCTCTATAAGTTTAAAAATTATTCCGAGCTTGTTGGCGGCAATTTTGTTTAATTCTGGGACAGATTGGGAGATTGAGGCTTCTGTTGGGAGAAAATCCCAAGAATGAGCAACATTTTGTGACTGAAAATCTGTATTAATTTGTGTTGATGGCACACTGATATCTAGCCCGGTTAGCCCATCATTAAAACACCGCGCCCCCAGTCCCTCTAGACAAGCGGAGAGGGGAGCCGGAGGCGGGGTGAGGTTGTTCGCAGATGGTTCATGAAGCTGATTTGGTATAGCTATTTCCTCAATACTTTGCCCAGCCAAAGTTAGGAGGTGTTTAAGTTCTTCAAAAGCAGCTTCATTTCGGCAACAATTCCGTAAAGCTTGTAAATACTCTAAATTAGAAATCATATTTTCTCGATAGCATTTAATGAGTGACAGATGAGCAGCAAGTGGCGCAGTTTCATTAGTCACAACTTTTTTTTTAAACATGGAATTTTCCTGCACGTACACTTCTACTCTTCCAAGTTAAGAGAAGAGGTCGCGATCGCGCTTCGTGCTGCTGACTCACCCGATTGGGTGATTTTTAGCCAGTCACTCATAACTTGCAAGGCCAAAGCATTTGCGTATAACAATTTACAACTTACTGATAATCTATCTGCGCGAATGCTTCGCCCCTACTAATTACCTACTTCTTCAGTAGGAGACGCGAACAGGGGTAATGTGAACCAAAAAGTTGCTCCGGCTCCGGGGGCGCTAATAGCACCAATTTGTCCGCCATGAGCTGTGATGATTTGCCGACAAAGATATAACCCTAGACCGATGCCAGTTGAACGGGCGCGGGAACCGCGAACATAACGCTCGAACAGGTGATCGCACGCTTCGGGGTTCATTCCCACGCCGTTATCCGCAACGGTGCAATGAACCATTTCTTCCTCAACTGTGGCTTGCAGGGTGAGAATAAGTCCGGGCGGGTTATGATTTAGGGCATTGGTGAGCAGATTTTCAAATACTCGTCTCAGCTGCAATGGATCTGCTGTCACGCCTGGTAAAGAAGCTGGAACTAAGTTGTTCAGGGTAGCTTGATTTTTCAGGAGCAGTGGTTCCATATCTTGAGCGATCGCTGAAGTTAGCTGACCCAGTTGTACTAGCTGGTAATTGAGGATAACGCCTCGAACTTCGCTGGAGTGGGTTTCGAGGAGAGAGTTAATCAAACTCAGTTGGCGATCGCTACTCTGGATCATTCGCTCTAAAATTGAGCGAGAAATCGGGATTGTTTCCCCTGATTTATTTAATAAATTATTTACCACTAAAGACATACCCATAATCGGGGTACGCAAATCGTGAGAAACTGCGTGTAAAAACTCATCTTTGAGTTCATTTAGCTCTTTGAGTTCCTGCATTTTTTGAGAAAGTTGAGCAGTACGTTCCTCCACTTTACGTTCTAACCGAGCATTTAAGTCCTGTACCTCTTGGTAGAGTTTTGCTTGTTTAATAGCTATAGTCACTTGCGTTCCCAATGATGATAGCAAATCAATTTCAGATTGCTGCCAATCACGCGGTGACGTACACTGATCGACTATCAACAGTCCCCAAGGTTCCTCATCCAGAATAATTGGTACAGCCAAGAAAGCTCTAATTTGATAATTATTGAAATCCTCTGCAACAACTGAAGAAATCTCTATTTGAGAGGTATCTTTGACAACATGGACAGATTTATTTTCAAAAACTTTCCTAATTGCTTGATAATGTTCTTCATTTTTGGGAGTCCATTCTTGAATAGGTCGCCACGGCGGAATAACCGACTCAGCAACAACCTGAAAATCGTCATAGATACGACTGATAAAAACCCGATCTGCTGAAAGAAAATTTCGGACTTCGCTGACAGTAGTATCTAAAATTTGCTGGAGATCGAGGGATTGACGAATCCGCAGAGCAATGACACCAAGTAAGCGATCGCGTTCTAAAGCGTCGCGTAGTTGCGCGTCCGCAGCTTTGCGTTCGGTGATGTCGTTAACAACAGCCAACACGCATAATTCATCGCCAAAATTAATAATTTCTGCTGAGAGTAATCCTATAGCCACCTCACCAGACTTTTTGCGAAACTCACATTCTAAATTGCGAATATTTCCCGCCTCTTGCAACATATCTATCATCTTAAGACGGTCTTCCGGATTGTTCCATATATTTAATTCAATGGCGGTATGTCCAATTAGCTCTTCACGAGTGTAACCAGTCGTTCGTAAAAGACTTTCATTAATTTCTACATAACGTCCATCTTTGATCGTACTGATAGCAATCGAATCCGGACTAGAAAGAAAAGCTTTAGAAAACTTTTCTTCTGAAAGTAACAACGCCTCTTCCGCACGTTTACGTTCAGTAATGTCAATTCCGGTGCCAATCATATACTTAATCGAACTATCAGCATCGAGTAGAACAGTAGTTGACCAACTAATTAGCCGCCGCGTTCCATCCCTTGTAGTCCAATAATTATCATAGGTTTTGGGAAACTTACCAGTGTGCAACTGATCGAAAATATCTTTAATAGATTTTGCTTCCTCTGGAATTAGAAAAATATCCCAAAAAGGCTGATCTTTTACCTCTGCAAACGAGTAATTAGTTATTTCTTCACAAGCTGTATTAAACCGAATAATTCGCCCTTGTCTATCAACCACAATCATCAAAGCACCCGCTGTATCCAAAATTGCGGAAACGAAATTTCGCTCCTTACGCAACTCTTTAATCAGTCCGCGCAGCTGAGCTGTCATTTCATTAAAAGTTGTTGCTAATACTCCCATTTCGTTGTGGCGGTTAACTGTCACCTGGGTATCCAAATTTCCCGCGCTAATTTTGGCTGCTGCCTGCGTCAAACGCTGCAAAGGTGATACAATTTGCCGAGAGAAGAACCAACCTAACTCAGCCGCAAGCAGCATCGCCACGCTCAAGGCTATACCCATCACGAAAAGCATTCTCTGCACAGGAGCGTAAGCTTCAGCCGTAGGAAGTTCTACCACCACCTTCCAGCGTACACTGCGAATGGGCGCGATCGCACCCACCACTTCCACCCCTTTCAACCCCTGATAATTCTTTAGAGTTTTCGCACCCTTCAATTTTGTTAATTTTTTGATAAAAGTGTAGTTTGAAATGTCGTGTAACTTATAATTATTAGGTGCTATCCCTTTTTCAGCAATTAAATACTTGCGGTTATCAATTACATAAGTGTAACCAGTTTTACCAACATCAATTTGAGATACAATAAACCAGAGAAAGTTTAAATTAATCCGCGCCATCAAAACGCCATCTACTAGATCCTGCTGGTTGCGAATTGGTAACGCTAAGGTAACAACTGGAAGTTTTGTAGCAGCGTCCATTCTAACTGGGCTAACAATGTCTTCTTTTTGTTTAAAAGCTCGCCCAAATGAGCGGTAATCATCCGGGTGAGAGAATTTTGAATCATCATAAGGAGAATACTCAGAAACAACCTCACCATTTTTATTGAAAATCGCCACTTTTTCATAAGCACTATTATGGCGCGTCAGCGCTTCCAACAAAGTTTGCTGAATTTCCGGTGAAAAATCCGTCAAGCCTTGCACTCTAGCAAGGTAACTCAGTTTACGCTGCAAGTCATCCAAGTAAGCATTAATCTCGCCAGCAGCAACCAAACTTCGCTCTTGCTGGGCGACTTCTACCTGTTCTATTTGAGCCTGGAAGCTCAAAGAAATTAACATTCCTGATGTGATTAATAAAGCTAAAACTACTAGCAGTACCAAACCATATCTAAGTTGATTGGCAATAGAAAACACACCAGAACGTGGCGAACCTCTATCCATTCTTAGAGGCAATTCATGACTTGCCCCTAGCCGTGAACCACTACCTATAGTTCGTTGGTTCATCGTGCCTCCTTTAGAAATCTCTTTCACCCACTAATTCCTTTAAATTTAAGTAATGGCTAATAACTAATGTGTAGCATCGATTTTTCCAGTAATAATATCTTCCTTCAGGGAGTTTATAAATTCTTCTTGTTCTGGCGTAAGCGAACCATAGAAAGGAGTCAAATCTTGGATTTCCTCTTGCAACCCGAATTTATACTGCTTGCCCTCCCAACGCCCTTGCTCTACCAAAGTTGCTCCTTCGAGCATTACCATAGGAACCTGCTGCATGGCATTAGTTAAAATTATTTTTGGGGGTGGTTTTTGTTGCTCTGGAAGCCCAGGAATGGCATGATTCCATCTAATAGCATAAACCCCTTTATTTTCAGCAACAACTTTTATAACACCTTTATAAGCAGTATCAGCATTGACCGTTATGATATCAACGCCTGCCGCCACTAACTTTTGAGAAATTCGGCTGGCTTTGTCTGCATCTGTCCAACTTCCCACCCAATCGATGAATACTTCGGCTGAGGGGTTAATTTGCTTGACACCTCGTTCAAATAAGGTAGCTTCCTCTTCCAAACTTGCATATTTTTGACCGCCAATGTAAGCAACTTTATTAGTTTTTGTTTTCAGGGCTGCTACTACTCCTGTTAAATACCCTAATTCCCCAGCCCGAAACGCCAAAGCGCCAAAATTTTTATTGTTGCCAGCATCACTACTCATAACCGCAAATTTATTGCGTGGAAATTTTGCGGATACAGCTTTAGCTGTTGCGATATATTCCCCACCATGACCGATGATAAAATCAAAACCTTTTTTAGCATATTGACGAAAAAGTTTTTCAGCATCGGCTCCTGGCACACTGTCAGCATAAGCCACCTCAGCGCCAAGTTCTTTTTCAATTAGCTTTAATCCTTCATAACCTGATTGATTCCAAGCTTTGTCATCCACAGCTCCGGGAAAAATCGCCGCTACCTTAAAAGCACCCGGTTTCACTTGGGCGGTTCGTGTAATGTCGCTTGCAGTTGTACCGCAGGCTACGAGCAGCAAGGTTAAAAGCAGACAAATAATTTTCTTAGTCATTAGTCATTGGTTATTAGTTATTAGCCATCCATAATAGACAGCTGGCAACTTTGGACTTTATCTCCAGATAGCCCAACCGGGTGCACTGCTTTGTAATGGATCAAATGCTATTATGCCTATGATTTCTTATATCGTCTATTTTTGTTCCTATACTGAGCCTGGGAACGCTATATATGAGGTTCTGCCTCATGTCTGTGTTTTTTGAAACGTTGTTGGAGGCTCGACCTCCATATCGGCGTTCGCAGGCTCAGTCTGGGAACGAGAATTCACTCTTCAAATGTGGTGTATCAAAATGCTAATTAACATTTCTTCTTTGTAATACTAATCTTGACAAGATAGCGGCTATATTCCAAGCATCATCGCCTCCTCTATGATGAGTTCCTTCAAGGGGTAATTTCAATATTTCTAAGGACATGTCCATCCCTACTTCTTCAGGCAAGGTATGAATAAGGCTAAAAAGTGTTTTTACATTGATGTGTCTGGAACCAAAAGGATATTTTATAGAATGAGATTGGCACTGTTTTTGAAATTGGTTTCTATCGTAGTCCCCGTAGCTTGCCCAAACTCGCTGCTGAGTTAGGTATTTTTTTTTAGAATTGAACAAGCCTCTGCAAAGGGTAGCCCTTGATTAACTTGTTCTTGGGTTAAAGTTGTTAAATTGGTGCAAAATTAACTTATTTGGGAGCGTTCGGGTTTCACGAGTATACTTTCTTTTTCCAGTCTTTCTCCAGAAGGGACATCAAGCGGACAAATACCAATTTCGATGATTTCGCTTTCTTGCCCTTCTGGTGGTTTTTTTTCCCAGCAAGTTGATTCAATATCAACCACAATTATTTGATCTAATTTCTTAGCCACTTTGGATTGACTCCTTGCTTGGGACGGATACCCCTTATGGGTGTCGTTACGGTATTTTGGTGGATGATATTAATTAGGCAGTAAATTCAGCACAAAACTGATTTACAACTCGATCGAGTGCTACGGAATGGGAGGCTTTGAAGAGGATGCGATCGCTTTCTTCTACCATTTCTTTCAAACGCTCTACAATAGCTTGATGTGTTGTAAAGCACTCTGCTGGTAAAGGTGCAGCACCAAGCGCGATCGCTTCTGCTTCTTTATCGTCTACCAAAATCAGCAAAGCGTCGAGATTGAGCTTTCGCGCCGCCTCTCCCACTGCGAAGTGAAATTCGGGACTTTGCTCTCCCAATTCCTTCATCGTCCCCAAAACTGCAATATGCCTTTTCCCCGGTGTCTCTGCCAACAATTGCAGCGCTGCCAGCATAGATTCTAAGCCAGCATTGTAAGTTTCATCAAGAATTACAACGTCGTTGGGCAAATTGTAGCGCTGCGCCCTCCCAGAAGGCAAATTAACCGCCAAACCAGCCTTAAACGGTGTCCAGTCTAGTTGGAGAATTTTAGCCACCGCTAAGGCTGCTAGGAAATTAGACGCATTGTGTCGCCCCGGTAGCGGTAAAGGTAGCCGCATCCCCTCAACCAATAATGTCTCGTTATCAATTAACTCGCCACGCACGTCTCCGCCTTCCAAACCGTAGGTGATGGTTTGCCCTTGCCAAACCCCGGCGGCTGTTTCCATTAGGCGGCGATCATCGTGGTTAAGAACAGCGATGCTGCTGGAGGGCATTTCGGCGAGTAATTCACATTTTGCTTGTGCGATCGCTTCTTTTGAACCCAGCCGCCCAATATGGGCTGTACCCACATTAGTAATTACCCCAATTGTCGGACACGCAATCTGTGTTAACAGCGCAATTTCACCTTTTGCCCGCATTGCCATTTCAATTACGGCATAGTCATGAATCGGTGACATTTTTAACAAAGTTTTGGGAACACCAATTTCATTGTTGTAATTGAATAAAGTTTTATGAGTATTCCCTTTGGTAGAGGACAAAACTGCCGAAACTAATTCTTTAGTAGTAGTTTTACCGCAGGAGCCAGTTATGCCAATTACTGGTATTTTAAATTGCGATCGCCACCACCGAGCTATCTCCTGATATGCTGTCAACGTGTCTTTTACGTGTAATTGCGGAATAGCCCCTGGCATTTTGTAGTCTGTAATGACAGCAATCGCACCTTTTCTAAAGGCAGTTTCCACAAATTCATGTCCATCAAAGTTCTCTCCACGCAGTGCCACAAACACTTCTCCCGCCTTTAGAGTGCGTGTGTCGGTTGTAATCCCTGCAACATCTGCCGTTAAGAGATCGTCAGATAAGTTTACTGAACCTGCCGCTATAATTTCAGCCAGTTGCGAGAGGAGGACGTGAAAAGACATACAGCTTAAATTCAAACTTCAATCAGATTAATCCTAATCATGCACCAATCCCAGCACCACAACAAAATAGGCATTTTTATCAGTGACTTACATCACATTCAGCCACTATTGGGTCTACCTACCGTAGATATAGATTTTTGAGAGGTTAACTTGATGCTTTGCCGAAGCTATACAGTTACTTCACAAAAAATTCACAATATTGCCGCAAATTTGCTGAGCCATTTAAAGAGTTAGTCAAGATATGCTCTAATTGGGCGAAAATCTCTTAGCTTATAGGAGTATAGAGTATAGCCCCCAAAATCAGGGTTTTGTCTAGGGTGCCTCTTGTTATCTAGCGTCTACTACATCACAGTTCAATTTGCAATCTACACTGACTTAACGAAACTAATATACACTTAGCCCTAACATTTGCACGTAGGGGGGCTTTCTTGACGTGACTACCTGGACAGACTGTTACCATCGACAAACTAGCATTGAAGAGCAGCAGCTTTACGAGCATCTGCTTCACTGGGTACAAGAAGAGTCACCCAGTCGGATGATCGAGCGATTTCGTCAGCTATTTATGGATGGAGTGGGATACTCCGAGCCAAGAATTTGGATGGCTCTGGAGAGGATTGCTAGTTCCAAGCAGGCTGAGCAGGAATTTCGGTTTATTATCAATCGCTGCTGCCACATTCTGATCAATCGCTGGCAGATGCACCCGCAACTCCAAGCGTCTATCCCCGATTTGGTAGATATATTTGAGCATCCTCCAAGCGTGGGAACAGTTCGCTCTCGTTCAGCAAGACGCTTCCGAGAACTGGTGAGGATTTTTAACCAGACGGAGCAATATCTGACGCTGCGCCGCCTAGCTCAAGTTATGACTGAAGCGGCAGAGGCGAGTGGCAATGGCTCTAAGCCTTTGGGTAGCTTAATTCGCAGGTATCCCTACTTATACGAACATTGCCTGCTGAGTGAAGATAGTTCTTACGAACATCAGCAAACCGTCAGGGCAATTCAGTCTCGGATTCAGCGAGATTTTGAAGTTGATCTGTCTCAGTATGTGACTTATCAAGTGCGACGAGCGCAAATGTCACGTAAGACTTCCCCAGTCGGAGCTGAGCGAATTATACAGCCAGTACATAATCCAACGTTACTAAGCGATCGCGAACTGGGTGTTGCTCTCAAGCAATTTGTCGGCAAAGTCGAAGGCTCCCATAGCTATCGGGATTTATCCCAAAGCTTCATTACCCATACTAGCCAGACACCCTCGTATAGAGCTTTTAAATGGGATTTATACGAATACTTGACATCTTCTATTGACCCTGAATATGGCAAACGTCAGTTTAATGACCGATTGTATGCCCAACTGAAGAACACTTTGCCAAGTAGCGATTGTCAAAGACCCAGCGAATTTCTGATCGTGCGTACTTGCAGCCAGATTTTGAACTTCTTAGTAGTGGAAAGTCCGCAGCGACCGAATCACTATGTGTTTGTGGATCTGATTACCAACTTGGGGGCAACTTGCACAATCGGTATGCTTTTGAAAATCGTGCTACTGTGCCGCAAAGTCAAGCCCTATTTAGAAAAGCGATTTTCAATTCTTTTTAACCACTATGAAGCTTACGCCAGGGATGGTGTACCGTGGTTAGTCAAATCTCTAGAAAATATGAATGTGGCTTTGAGTCTTCACTTTGGTGATGCTGATGTTTCCTGTCTGAGCCACATTATGTAATTTAAAATCAGATTTGTTATTTTTTTTATTCGGTCGGGCGCACGAAGCGATCGCCACTTTTGTTAAATCCTGCAAAGTAGGCAGGTTAAGTTTATTGTAATAAAATAGTTTGTGTTATAATATCGCTCGTGAATCTGGATCGGCGGAAAGCTTTGTTTAATGCACAGCAAGTTTATTTATCTGTGTCGGCAGGCAAACCTCCGAAACTGAGTCTCTCAAAATAGTGAATGTTGGAGTTATTTCCGTGTCGATATATGTAGGGAACCTATCCTACGAAGTTACGCAAGACGACCTCACATCTGTATTTACAGACTACGGAACCGTTAAACGGGTTCAATTGCCTACGGATCACGAAACAGGGCGGATGCGTGGCTTTGGGTTTGTTGAAATGGCAACAGATCCTGAAGAAGAAGCTGCGATTGAAGCTTTAGATGGAGCAGAATGGATGGGCCGCACCCTGAAAGTGAATAAAGCCAAACCCCGTGAAGATGGGGGCGGCGGCCGTCCTGCGGGAAGCCGGGGCGGCCCAGGGGGCGGAAAATTCTCTTCCCGGCGCTTTTGACTTGAAAGGGGACTGGGGATCACAAATAAGCCAGCCCCCTTTTGAGTCAAAATTGTGTAAAGATATGCCTGTCATTCGGCGACAACACTAGATGTGGTGTGAAATGGGATGCTGGGCGCTCGTGGTAAAATTAATGCAATTCAGGGCGGATTGGATTAAAGTGCGATCGCCCTTTGGGGGGTGGAGATATCTTAGGATAAAACCGACTGAATAATGGTAGGGCTGCTCCTGTAAGTCCTAGACCCGCTACAAAGCTAGAGCTAAACGCTTTGTACGGTAAAAGAAAGAGTAGGCAAAAAGCTTCAAATCAATAGCTACACTACAGAAATGCTCTGCAAGTATGTAGGAAAGTCGGGAGACGGCACTGCCGGATTTACCCGAAGAATGGAAGATGGCTACTAAGAGTAGCTTCGCTAAGCTGCTCTAGGGAGCAAAAACCGCGATCCAAGTATTACAACATAGAACAAGTGGTCGTGGGTGACACTCACACTAACAGTCAATCAATCAACATTAGCGAGGAATCAACAAGAATGACCCAAGTGGTTTTAGGCGAAAATGAAGGAATAGAATCAGCACTGCGGCGCTTTAAGCGGCAAGTCTCCAAAGCGGGAATATTAGCAGATGCAAGGTATCGGCGGCACTTTGAAACTCCCCTAGAGAAGCGTAAGCGCAAGGCAACTACTGCGCGCCGCAAAACAAGACGTTTTCGTTAAGGCGACTCCTTTTAAGGCAAAAACCAATACGGTTCATTGAAGAATAGTTACAGGTTTTGGATTTTAACTTCTTCGTGAACCGTATTCTTTTCTAAGGCGAATTGGGGATAACAGAGCGGTTATTGAAAAGACTCATAGCCTTCTCAACCCCTTGCTTGAGGCTTACTTCCACTGACTGAGTTACCAGTTGCAGGACATCAGACAAAACTTGATTTTCAGCAGAGGAAAATTTACCCAGGACGTGAGCAACCGTGTCCTGTTCTGCTTTGGTTTTGCCAATACCGATCCGCAGACGGGGGAAATCTTGACTACCGAGATGGGCGATCGCTGACTTCATCCCGTTGTGTCCGCCAGCCGAACCCGAAAGGCGCAGGCGAATCTTCCCTAGAGGTAAATCCATATCGTCGTAAATCACCAGCACCGACTCTGGGGGAATCTTATACCAATCAACACAAGCGCGAATTGCCTGTCCTGAGAGATTCATGTAAGTGAGGGGCTTAAGTAATCTTATCTTGTCTCCGTGTAATCCGCGCCCTTCGCCAAACTGCGCCTGGAACTTGCGATTTTCACTCAAAGGAATTTGCCAAGAACGGGCCAGGACATCAACCGCATCAAAACCAATGTTGTGCCGCGTTTTGTCATACTTAGGTTCTGGATTCCCCAAACCAACAATCAACTGGGGAATTACTAAAGCGGGTGTTGCATCTGGGTTATCAGCGGTCATTTGTCTATTGTTCATTGTCAATTGCTAGTAATCACTAAACGGTAGCGATCGCACCCTCGTTTTATATTGTTTGTTGCGCCTCTTGTTGGGGAACCTCATTCTGGAGTTTTTCTTGATCCCGCTTACGCTTTTTCGCATACAACTGAATAGTAGCTGCCATAGTAATAATTAAACCCACGACCGTCCAAGTGGTGATATCTAAAGGCAGACTATTTTTAAACACAGCCAGCAAAACAATTACAACTAGCAGTAAAGTAGGGGCTTCATTCAAAGCCCGTAACTGCTGACTACTCCAAGTGCATCGATCTTCGGCTAACTGTTTGAGGAGACGACCACAATAATGATGGTAGCCAATTAAAACAACCACCAAACCGAGTTTGATATGCAACCAAGTTTGCTTGAGAACTTCAGGTTCAGTAGTAACGATACCAATCGCCATCGCTACCGTCACTATCATTCCTGGTGTCGTGATGATTTTGTAAAGGCGTTTTTCCATAATCTGATACTGATTCTTCAGAATCGTTTGGGCAGGTTCTGGCTGCTCACCCGCCTCTACGTGATAGATAAAGAGACGTACCAGGTAAAACAAGCCTGCAAACCAGACCACAAAGCCGACAATGTGAAAAGCCTTATACCAGAAATAAGCCATTTATCGTGTCCTCTACAGTCAAATCCGACAATATCAACAAGTTTTTGTTAGATCCAGCGCTATTTCTCAAACTGTATGCTGGAAAAGGGTTTCCAGATAAACCCGTGCTGCTTTGCGATAACTTTGCGAAGCTTCTGGGCTGTTGCCATTACCATTTTGCAGCAAGAATAGGGACAGCGCTGCGGCAAAAACGCGATCGTGATCCCAATCAGGATGAGTTTCTAGGTAGTTTTTGAGAGATTCGTGTAGTTCTTCAGGGATTTCTGCCAGGATACTGATTGTTGCGTTCATAGAACTCCTTTCTGTGGTCTGTGGCCTGTGGTCAGCTAAGAGTTGGAAAGTTGAAACGTTTCAACGCTTACGGACAACTGACTGTCGCATCATTGTCGGCTTCTCTTCCCCACCCTGTCAATGCTGCGAAATGTTACAGTCACCTGTACGCAAAAAAAATATTCACGAGAGAATCAGCTTTTTCGGCCGCTTTTTGTTACCTATCTTTACTAAAACTCAGTCCATCCCAGGCGAGTCAGTATCTTTTTAAAAATCCCCACTAGAACAGCAAGACCCGATCCGACCGTTAAACCCTGTGGAAAACTTCTCTTAACCTGTGGAAAAAGTTGAACGGCTTTGTGGAAACGTTGGGGAATAGGTGGGGAAAATTTGGGTTAAAGATAAGAATTGCAAAGTCATCAATTATTATTAGTCTGTAGCACAGGCGCGATGTCTGTGGCATTAGTTATTAACAAGTTTTCGGTAATTAGGGCGAAAATGTGACAAAAATTGCCAAATGGCGATTCGGGGCGTGAGAGCCATATTCAGGCTGAATACCGCCGTGTTCGCCCCTAAGCTGCTGAATGAGCTTCAATTGAGAGGGTGTGACCCAAAGCAGCAAAAACATGGCGTTGCTCGAACAGGGTGACTAGATCGGTGTTGATTTTGCTTTGAGCTGCTTCTGCTCTGAGAATGGCGATCGCGTTTTCAACAGGCAATCGACGTTTATAAGGGCGATCGCTTGCTGTGAGTGCATCGTAAATATCTGCAATCGTCAAAATCTGGGTTTGAATGGGAATTTCTGCCTGTGTTAAGGCTTGGGGATAGCCACTACCATCGAGTTTTTCGTGATGCAAAGCAGCAATTAGGGGAACGTTTTTTAGATGCTTTGTCCAGGGAATTCGCTTGAGAAATTCGTAGGTGTGGGTGACGTGGGCTTCGATTATCGAGCGCTCTGCGGTTGTCAAATTACCTCTAGGCACCATAAGTTGAGACAATTCTTGAGGTGACATCAGCGGCTTCATGTCACCATCAACATCTTGATAGGTGTATTCAGACAACTCTCTGAGTCGTTCTGGAAGCTCTTGGGCTAGAATATGGGGTTCGTTTGCCTCTAGTAATAGCTGCCAATATTCATTGAGTTTAGCGATCGCATCTTCAACTTGGCTATCTAATTGTTGCAGTTGTTGGCAGTGGGAACAGACGTTTTCCGAATCATTGTGGCGGTGGCTGGGATGCTCAATTAAATATTTAAACTTACTCTGGGCGCATTCCATTTCTAAGGTGCGCTGCGCTACCGCAAAGCGGTTCCGAATCACCTCCAGCTGCGCTGGATAAAGTTTTTTCTGCTTGCCTAAAATAGCTTCTGGTGTACTTACTTTGCCAAAGTCATGCAACAGTGCTGCATAACGAATTTCTTGGATTTGGCGATCGCTAAAATAAATCAACCGCAATGGCCCTGTGGTGACTGTACTCGCTTCTTGAGCCAGACGCACCACCAAGTCTGCAACTCGCTCAGAATGCCCCGATGTTGTGGGATCTCGCGCTTCAATAATCTGAACAGAAGCTCTAACAAAGCCCTCGAAGAGATTTTCAATACTCTTTTGTAATTGATTGCGTTCAATAGAGATCGCCGCCTGAGAAGCAAGACTTCGCACAACGTATTCTTCCCACGCCGAATAAGGTTGAGTAACATCCCGCACATTTTCCGGAGTTACAACCGCATTAATATTAATCTTGCGATTGATCAGCTGAAGCACCCCGATAATTTCTCCTTCAGCGTCTTGCATTGGCAGCACCAACACTGAGCGCGTGTGGTAGGGAATGCTCAGGTCAAAACTGCGATCCAGCTGGTAGGGAACATCTGGAGGTAAATTATAAGCATCTGGCAAATTTAAGCTTTCACCCGTCAGCGCCACGTACCCTGCCAAACTTTTTGGAGTTAACGGCACGCAGAACTCTCGAAAGGAATCGCTCGATCGAGAATCATTCTGTGCTACCTTAAATACCAACTTGGGAGTGTCTTCAGTTCGATCTATTAAATAAACACTTCCCGCATCGCTACAAGTAATCTCGCGACTCTTAGATAAAATCAGATTTAGTAATTCTCCTAAATCTTGACTGCCCGAAAGTGCTGTCCCTATCGCCAAAAGTTGCTCGATTAGCTCTGCTGGTTGCTCTATTTGGGGCAGATACATCTGGTTTTTAGCTGTCGTCTGGCAATGGGAAATTATCATAATTATTGCACCCTTTGATTACAGTCAAGTTATTTTACTTATAAAAATTTTCCCCTGCTCAACTTCTAGCTAAGCGATGGGCAAAGATCGGTTTATTTTTGCCGTCTTTGATTTCATCTGTTAACCTACTAATATCTCAGCTTGATTTTCCGCGTTAAGCACTCAATGCTTCTTATATTACTATCATCTGCTATTAGCCATCATCTGTTAGCATAATTTTTAAAGAAATGATGAAACATTAACAATTAATTATAAAGAATAAATATTTTTTTAAGGGGCGCAAAAAAGAACAAGTAAAATTAGGGAAAGGAAAACTTTATCCTCTCAGGATATTTCAATATATGAAAATTGTAAATTACTTAACTGTCTTCCTTTCCTGATCCGCCGGGGCGCGAATATTAGTTGGAGGACGTTTCGTAATTTACGCGCTATGCCTCCCTCCACCAATCCGAGTACAGATATGGTAGGGGACTCCTTGCTATTCAAGTTGAATTATGTCTACCTACTTATACTATTGAGTTGGTGGTGGTGTCCGGTTTGTCAGGCGTTGAAACGTAATTTGAATAGCTAAGGCAAGAAGACCAAGAGTTACTAAACCAAAGATACATGTTCCCAGTGCGCTCATACCAACAACGAGAGTACGAACAGCGATCGCAATATTGATCGCAGTAACGTTATCTGATGAAATAGGCTTAGCGGCAAAAGTTTGAGAAATCGAGACGGTGAGCAAGTAGAGGCAATATGCCATTCCTCCTGCAATCAACGCCCCAGTCAAACAGCGTAGAGGAGTCGTTGGTGTTTCGGCTGGTTGGACAACTGGATTTTGTGTAGGAGTAGGGTCAGTCATAAATTTTAAGTTGAAACATGAATACCGTTAGTTGTTACCCCAGTCACCCACAAGTCTAAATTGGGGTCAAGAATTGACTGTCTAACTTGCTGCTGTACCTGTTGTGCTTGGGCTTCTGTTTCGCAGAGTGCAAATACTGTTGGCCCGGAACCCGACATCATGGTTCCCAAGACACCAGCACTGATGAAAGCTTCCCGCAGTCGCAATACTTGGGGATACTCTGGCAATACGACTTTCTCTAGGTCATTGTGCAGCAGTTGACCGATTTTTGCTCCATCTTTATTGTAGATAGCTCGCACCATTGGCCCAGAATGTACTCGTTCCCTGCGTGCTTCCAAACTATCAGCATCCCTAACGTAGGAACTGAGATATTGCTGTCGGTAAGTTTGGTAAGCCCACGGAGTGTAAACCGCAAGATTGCGGTACTTGCCCAAGACGACATAGAGACGATCCAAATTAGGCAGAGGAGAAAGTTCCTCACCCCGCCCAGTTGCCAGTGCTGTGCCGCCTGCGATACAAAAAGGAACATCTGAGCCAATTTTTGCAGCCAATTCTTGCAATTCCGACTGAGTGAGTCCCAGATGCCACAGCAAATCTATCCCGACGATAACAGCTGCGGCATTGCTAGATCCGCCAGCGAGTCCAGCCCCCACGGGAATTTGTTTTTCTATGGCAATTTCAACGCCGCCATACTGGGCAAAGGCTTCGGGAAATTTTACTGCCATCAACTCTGCCGCGCGGTAAGCAAGATTACTTTTGTCTTGCGGCACTTCGGGATGATCGCATTGGACGCGGATGATTTCGGTGCTAAGCGATCGCAAATTTATGCGATCGCTTAAGCCGATGCTTTGCAGCACCATTACCAGTTCGTGATAACCATCCGGGCGATCGCCGATAATTTCCAGGTACAGATTAATTTTGGCTGGGGAAATCAGGGAGTAGGAACGCATAGTGTAGTCGGTAAGGGATGCCCGCACCCAGGAAGGGTGGCGGCGACTTTAGTTGTTAGGCAAGATCCAAGTTACTCAAGGCTACCCATTGAGCAACGCTTAAGTCTTCGGCGCGGGCTTGGGGGTTTACTTCTAATTGTTCCAGTAATTGGGTGAGGCGATCGCGTTCTACTATGCCTTTCAAATTATTTCGCAACATTTTGCGCTTTTCGGCAAAGCCTAACTTTAACAAAGTCTCTAGGTGCTTGGGGTCATCAGCTGGTGGTTCCGTCATTCGCGGACGCAGACGCACCACCGCTGAATCAACCTTGGGCGGCGGATGAAACGCCCCTGCTGGCACAATACAAATTAACTCGCACTCTGCTAGATATTGCACCCGCACCGATAAAGCTCCAAATGCTTTCGAGCCTGGTTTAGCATACAGCCTTTGTGCTACTTCCTTCTGCACCAGCAGCACAATGGAATCAAACGGTTTGGCTGCGGGTTGGGAAATTGTACCTAACAATTTTTCCAAAATTGGGCCAGTGATGTTGTAGGGGATATTGGCAACAACTTTATTTGGATTTTGGAAGGCTGGGAATGAAGTTAAAGAAGTGTCTAAATCGAGGGAAAGAAAATCGCCTTGTAGAAGGAGAAAATTTTCCACCTTACCGAGTTGTTTAGCCAGCAGTTGGCATAAATCGCGGTCAATTTCGACAGCGACAACCGATTCAGCCAGGGGCAATAAGCGACGAGTCAGGATACCAGTACCGGGGCCGATTTCCAGAACGCGATCGCATTTCGATAAAGCAGCTGCGGCGACAATTTGATTCAGCGCCTTGTCGCTTCGCAGCCAGTGTTGAGCAAATTGTTTTCTAGGTTGAGGGGTCATAACTTGATTGTACTGGGGAGCGATACCAGCTACACGTTTAACCTGTTTTAAGATGTATCTATTTTCCTTAAGAAATCTGGACACCGGAAAAACTTCTGTCAAGCTTGTATATATCTGCATCCACCAAAAGCAGGAGATTTATCGGTGAAGTACGAAATTCGTTACAAACCAGCCTTTGCCTCTGTTTTTGTCACCTTGAATCCGGGTGATAGCCTCACGGCTGAGGCGGGAGCTATGACCAGTATGGATGCTCAACTGTCCATAAAAACAGAGTTTTCCGGTGGTTTCATCTCAGGACTGTTAAAGAAATTCTTTGGTGGAGAATCATTCTTTGTTAATGTTTTTACTAACAATTCACAGCAACCATTGCAGTTAGTTTTAACTCAATCCACCATTGGCGATATAGTTTGTATTGATTTACGGGGTGGACGGGAAATTTGCTTCCAGCCCGGTGCTTATATTGCCCATACTCCAGGCGTAAATATGGGAGTACAGTGGGCAGGTTTCAAGAGCTGGGTATCAGGAGAAGGACTGTTTAAGCTGAAGTTAAACGGTCAGGGACAAGTGTTTTTTGGGGCTTATGGTGGCATTACTCAAAAACGTATTTCTGGCGAATTTGTAGTAGATAGCGGTCATTTAGTTGCTTATGAACCAGGAATCAAAATGAATATTGGGTTGGCTGGCGGATTGATTGGTTCTGTCACGTCGGGGGAAGGATTAGTAAACCGTCTGACTGGTCAAGGGGAGATTTATTTACAGTCTCGCAGTGTTGGGGGATTAGTGAAGTATTTAAGCCCAAAATTACGGTAATAAAGTTTTTAATTTTGAAGGCTATTTGAGTTTTTAAAAAATAAAATTTAACCTTCAAAACTATTTTAGGAGATTTTGTCCAAATGAATGTGGAAATTTTACATCAACCAGACAGCGCGATCGCTCGTGTTACTTTAAGTGCTGGTGAAGAATTAGTTGCAGAAGCTGGCAGAATGATTGCCATGAGTGGTTACATCAATGCCAGTACCACTTTACGCCAAGGAAAAGGTGGCGGAATACTAGGCGGACTCAAGCGCATGGTGGCTGGCGAGTCATTATTTTTAAGTGTCTTCCGTTCTCCCACTGCTGGGGGTGAAATATTTCTGGCTCCAAAATTGATGGGCGATATTTTGCCCTATAAAATGACCGGAGATGGTTTAGTAGTGCAGTCTGCTTCTTACCTAGCCAGTGAATCAGATGTTGATATTAACTTGGGATTTCAAGGCTTAAAATCTTTATTTTCTGGGGAATCAATCTTTTGGTTAGATGTCACTGGTAAGGGTTCTGTTCTTCTCAGTTCCTTCGGGGCAATTTATGAAATATCAGTAAACGGTGAATATATTGTTGACACCGGACATATTGTTGCCTTTGAAAAAAGCCTGACATTTGAAATAAAAAAAGCAAGTTCTAGTTTGATCGGTTCTTTCTTAGGCGGTGAAGGTTTCATTTGTCGGTTTAAAGGACAAGGTAAAGTGTTTTGCCAAACTCACAATCCTGGTGCCTTTGGTATGCTGGTCGGCGCTCAGCTTCCGGCACGATAAGCATTAGCCATTTTTCACGGAGAACAAATAATTAACAATTTAAAAATATGAATGAAATAAAATACGAAATCGAACATTCTCCTGCATATGCTTCCCTACGGTTCGACTTGAGGACAAATCAAACAGTGTTAGTTGAATCAGGAGCAATGGCGGCGATGGACTCTTGCATCAAAATGAAATCTAAGGTGCAAGGTGGTTTAATGAAAGGTCTTGGTAGAATGCTGGGTGGGGAATCTTTATTTATCAGTGAATTCACCGCTGAAGGTAGAGCAGGAGAACTGTATGTTTCACCTGGAGTCCCTGGAGAAATTCAGCATTACTACCTGAATGGTAATGGTTTAATGGTGCAATCTTCTGGATTTGTTGCTGCTAGTCCCACAGTTCAACTCGATACTAAGTTTCAAGGCTTTAAAGGCTTCTTTAGTGGAGAGTCCTTGTTTTTACTTCGTGCAACTGGACAAGGTGATATCTGGTTTAGTTCTTATGGAGCAATTGTAGAAATTCCAGTGGCAGGTGATTATGTAGTAGATACTGGCTACATTGTAGCGTTTGAAGATTCGTTACAATACAAAGTTGAGATGTTAGGTGGTTTGTCATTTAAAGGGTTGAGGACTGGAATTTTAGGTGGTGAAGGATTAGTATGTCGCTTTCAGGGTAACGGACGTTTATGGATTCAGTCGCGGGAGCTTTATGCGCTGATTAATTTCTTGAATCCGTTTCGTCCAGTTAAGAGTAGTAATTGATAAAAAAATACTGTGTGGATGCAGCACTTACTTAAAAACGTAGGTTGCGCTCTTGGAGCCTCACCCAACATCTAGCTAATCTAAGAGAGTTGTAGGGTTCACTATCGTTCAACCCGACCTAAAAGTTAATTTTCGGCTTTTGTAAGTGCCATTGCACGGTACTAATAATTAATATCATGTCTTCTGAAATTCCTTCAACAGCAACATCTATTAATCGCAATCCGCCCCCAAGTAACCGCCAACTGCTCATGATTCTGGGGCTGTTTATTGGCTTTATTGTCGGTGTTATTTGGCTGTTTGGGTTGCTGATTAATAGCCTGGTATGGGTGATTCCTCCCAGTGTGGAAAAACAACTGGGTGCTGTAATTGTTCCGGCTTACGAACAGTTGGCTAAACCGTCACCTACTCAAGAGACATTGAATCAATTGTTAGATAAGCTGGAAACAAAATTGCCGCAAGAGGTGAGACAAGAGCGGGATTACCGAGTGCTATATTTGCCAGGTGATACGGTGAATGCTCTAGCTTTACCGGGCGATCGCATGATCATCTACGCGGGTTTGCTCAAGCAAATCGAATCTGAAAATGAGCTGATGATGGTGTTGGGACATGAGTTGGGACATTTTGCCCATCGCGATCATTTACGCAGTTTAGTGCGCCAGCTGATTTTCCCGATCGCGATCGCTACCATTTTTGGCGATGCGGGTGGACTATCATCAGTTGCTGCTTCTGGAGTTGAAGCGGTCAGCAAATCCCAATTTTCTCAGTCTCAAGAATCTCAAGCCGATGAGTTTGGACTTACTTTGCTACAAAATACTTATGGTCATGTAGCAGGAGCAACCGACTTTTTTGCCCGAATGAGTCGTCAAAAAGGTGTGAATTTTGATTTCTTAACTACCCATCCAGCACCCGGTAGGCGTGTTAAAGAATTGCAGCGCTTGATCGAGCAGAAAAATTATCCTGTAAAAGAGCGATCGCCCTTTCCAGAAACGCTCTCCAACTTGAAAGAATAGCCGTTAAACTTAACCCCTCCCCGTCAACGGGCAGAGGTTGGGGAGGGGTTCTTAAACAACTTTATTCACAATCGTCCAAACAGCCCCATCTGAACGGACATGGGGAACCGTCACCCGGCTAAACCCAGTAATAAAAGGCTTCCCGTGCAACTGCCAATAATCCGTACTAATTTCGTCAGCGATCGCTTTGAGCGCCTGTACTTCTTCTGCCAGTTCTGCGGCGAGGTCGTTAATGCGTTCAGCATGACCCTGAGCGCGTTGTTTGTCCTCATCTAACTGCTGCTCCAGAGAGTTTTGTTTGCGCTGCCTTTGTAACAATTCTAGAGGTTGCCCGACCAGCTGCTTTAATTTAGCTTCCAGAGCAGCGATCGCATCATCTATCCCCTTGATTTCAGCAGACATTTGTGATGTCTCTCTAGCATGACGACGATAAGCCTCAACAATCGCCTCTGGTGAGTCATAGCTTGGCAATACTGGATCTACTTTCAATGACTCGCGTTCTTGCTTTAAAGCTTCAAGTTGAGAGCGAATCGCGTCAATTTCTGCCTGCAATGGCTCCATAATTACTTAAGTTGATTATCTATTCATGGTAATGCTTCTGTGGAGCTGCTTGCGCCGTGCAAATCAATTGAGAGCGATCGCACTTGAGCCTTAATTCCTTCCTGTTGCCAAGTTGTAGCGATCGCTTCTTCCACAGACACACACAACTCACGGCGTACAAGAGCCAAAAGAGTTGGCCCCGCACCACTAATCACCATACCTAAAGCACCCGCCGCCATTGCAGCCTCGCGTACAGCATCATAACCGGGAATCAAAGCTTTCCGATAAGGCTGATGAATGCGGTCTTGCAGCGCCGCCCTTAACCAATCCTCCCGTCCAGTTTCCAACCCCCGCAACAGCAAACCCAAATGCGCCGTATTAAAAATCGCATCAGCACGACTGTACTGATTTGGCAAAACCCGTCGCGCCTCAGAAGTCGAAAGCTCAAAATCCGGAATTGCCACCACCGGAACAACATCAGAATGCCAGGGAATCTCACAAATCTCCCATCCCTCTTCTCTGGGTTCTGGGCGCTGCGGTTCGTTTAAACCCGTAGCCGCCAGACGACAACCCCCCAACAACGCCGGAACCACATTATCAGGATGTCCTTCCATAGCGATCGCTAATTCCATCACCTCAGCCTGACTCAAAGGCGAACCAGCCAACAGATTAGCACCAACCAACCCACCCGCGATCGCTGTTGCCGAACTGCCCAAACCCCGCGCCAGAGGAACACCCAAATCAATCTCAATCTCCACTGACGGCCGCATTTCACCGATATGCTGATATAACTTCACAAACGAGTCGTAAACCAGATTATCAGCACTGGTGTTAACCCGTTCGGCTTCCGCACCAGTGACAGTTATTTTCAATTCCGGTTTAGCTGAGTCGAGCCGGGTGAACTTGAACTGATTGTACAGCGTCAAAGCTGCCCCAATGCAATCAAATCCAGGTCCCAAATTCGCAGTCGTAGCAGGAACGGTAACGGTTACGCAAGAAACAGAGGGCATCTTTAAATTAGGCGTTGGTAGCAGCAGCCCCGCACCGTTTATAGAGTGAGGGTTACAAATTATCTTCGATCGTACAAGTAAAGCAGCGCTTCAGCGTAAGTTTTCCCATTCGGCTGCGTCACCTCTAGATATGCGTTCGATCCTTCGGGACGCGAACCATCTGCATAAATCAAGTAGGTGTAGCCGCGATTGTGAAAAATCAGTTGGTTAGCTTCATCTCCATCATTATTTACAATCTTCAGACTGCTGCCACTTTTCTTGTCACGTCCAAAGTAATACTTAGGAAGTGATAAATCATATTCTTTAGAACAAATTTGCGTCAAGTAATTTGTACTTTCTGCAAATGCAACCACCACCGTATTAGCAGGGCAACGAGTAAACAGCCGATTTGAATTTAGTTGTTTAATATTGCCACGAACCGTTACTTTACCAGTTTTTGGTAGCCGCGTAGTCCAACCATAGTCGCGAAGGACATTCGGATAATCTGGATCTGGGCGAAATCTAGAGTTACTTTGGGCTAGTTCAATTGTGTTGGATTCGGCTGTCAAAATATTTTCACTTTTTACAGCAGCTTGAGACGTACTAAATCCAATAGATGCTACTAGAAAAATGCTTGTTCCTAAAACGTGTAATTTTTCCATTTTGGCTGGTGTTTAGGATAAAAGTTTGTATACTTACCCTTCACCAGAAATGTTATGGATTCCGTATTGGTTAGAAAAAGAGCTTAAAAATGGAAAAAGGAAGCGATCGCTTCCTTCATCCTCTGGAATAATCAGTAAGGTGGGAAAAAACCCACCCTACATTCTAAAAGCTGCCGTAGTTGAGCTTAGCGTCTTTGATTCTCTCAATTACCTCACTAACAGGCATCGCTCCTAACTCTTGAGTTGGCTTACCTGAAGTGCGGAGGCGAATACTCAAACTATTAGCTTCCACCTCTTTCGCTCCCACAACTGCCATCACTGGGATTTTTTCCTTTTCACCATTGCGAATCTGTTTCTTGAGGTGTTCGCCACTGGTGTCAACTTCGGCGCGAATACCGCAGCGTAGCATTTGGTTTACCACTTCCTGAGCAAACGGCAACTGATCGTCGCTTACTGTCAGCAGTCGCGCTTGTACTGGCGCTAACCACAACGGGAAATCCCCAGCATACTCCTCAATTAAAATCCCAATTAACCTTTCTAAAGAGCCAAAAGGAGCGCGGTGAATCATCACAGGACGTTGGCGGGAACCATCCGCCGCAACGTACTCCAAATCAAAACGTTCTGGCAAATTGTAGTCTACTTGCACCGTACCCAGCTGCCACTCCCGCTCTAGAGCATCGCTGAAGATAAAATCCAGTTTAGGTCCATAAAATGCTGCTTCCCCAATTCCCTCAAAGTAATTCATTCCCAGCGTTTCCACGGCGCGGCGAATCGCACCTTGAGCTTTTTCCCAAGCTTCATCGGAACCGATATACTTGTCTGAATTTGGATCGCGGAAACTCAGACGCGCCTTAAAGTTCTTCAGTTGCAGACTCTTAAACACCGACAGAATCAAATCCACCACGTTGAGAAATTCGCTCTCAAGTTGTTCTGGCGTTACAAATAAGTGAGAATCATCCACGGTGAAACCGCGCACTCGCGTTAATCCACCGAGTTCCCCAGATTGTTCGTAACGGTAGACGGTGCCAAACTCCGCCAGTCGCATCGGTAGTTCCCGGTAAGAGCGCAACTGGCTCTTATAGATTTGGATGTGGAAAGGGCAATTCATCGGCTTGAGTGCGAACCCTTGTTCCATCGCCGCCGCTTGCTCATCCTCCGCCATCATCGGGAACATATCTTCTTTGTATTTCTGCCAGTGTCCAGAGGTTTTAAATAAATCAACTCTGGCGATGTGGGGCGTTACTACCTGCTGGTATCCGCGTTTGAGCTGTTCCTGCTTGAGGAAATCTTCCAGAACGCTCCGCAACACCGTTCCTTTTGGTGTCCACAGGGGCAACCCTGGCCCCACCTGATCGGCAAAAATAAACAATCCCAGTTCTTTGCCTAGCTTGCGGTGATCTCGCCGCAGCGCTTCTTCCTTGCGTCGCTTGTACTCAGCCAGCTGTTCCGGCGATTCCCAAGCCGTGGCATAAATTCGCTGTAGCTGTGCTTTGGTTTCATCGCCGCGCCAGTAAGCTCCAGCGACGCTTTCCAATTCAAAAGCTTTTGGATTCAACTCGCTGGTGTTTTCTACATGAGGCCCAGCACACAAATCCCACCACTGATCTCCCAAATGATAGATGGTAATGGGTTCTTGTAGGTCTTCTAATATTTCTAGTTTGTAAGGCTCATTAATTGCCTTAATTCGGCTTTCGGCTTCCTCGCGGCTGACTTCTTCCCGAATTACTGGCAATTTGCGATTGACAATCTTGACCATCTCTTTCTGGATGGTTTTTAAGTCTTTTTCTGTAAATGGCTCTGGATTGTCAAAGTCATAGTAAAATCCGTTTTCAATCCACGGGCCGATAGTCACCTGTGCCTTAGGAAACAGCTTTTGCACCGCCATCGCCATAACGTGGGATGCCGTGTGACGGATTTTCTTCAAGGATTCAGATTCACTGGTACGGGGCAAATTTATCTTTGCTGGCACATCCTGGGAAGCTGAAGATTCTTCGGGGGGCATTGGCTGCTGAACCATAAGAGCGAAAATAGACAGAATTGTTGTGATAGCACTGCTTCTATGATACCCAGGTTGTTGAAAGACAAAGGGTCAGTCAATTTTGAATTTTGGATTGGGGGGCTTGGGAGGAGGGAAAAAGGGAATAATTTTTCCCTCCTCCCAAGCCCCCTGGATCTAGACTTTATTAAAAAAGTTTTAAATAACATTAAGAATTGTAAAGTAAGTTAAGATTAGAGTAGGATAGTATTCGGCTTTTATCATGCCCCTTTCCAACCTGCCGGAAAACGAATTGCTCAAAACGGTATTACAACCGTTGTTAGAAGATTTTCAGTATTGGTTTGCGCGATCGCGCCTGCTCTTAGAAACTGAAGAAATTCCCTTTTTAAGTGAAAATCAGCAATCAGACCTGCTCGAACGGGTAAAGCAAGCTCAAGCTGAAGTCAGCACAGCTCAGATGCTTTTCTTAGCAACTGGCGCTCAAGTTGGTATCGAAACGTCTGCTTTGGTGCCGTGGCACCAGCTAGTAACGGAGTGCTGGCAGGTGGGGATGCGGTTCCGTACCGAGCAAGCGACTAGCAATAACAAATAAAAACTAACACCTACTTAGACTGTGTGGCCTGGAGGAAAATCGTATGTTACACCTGCTTTATCTTGTTGTCTTTACCATTTTGGCATTTTTAGCGATCGCGAATATGATCCGCAGCTTGTTGACTATCAGCAGTATGGATACTCCACGGCGTTACCCACCATCGGGTCCCTACATGACTTCCGCCACTGGTTATCGAACCGTACCGCACCCGGAACTGTTAGATGATGCCGGGAACCCAATTAATGAGCCGCTGCTGGTGATGCGTTCTATGTCCGTAGAAGATGCCCGCGAACAATTGGATGCGCTTTACAAATCGTCTCCCGGCAATAGCAGCGAACCTCAAGAAGATTAATTCTCTCATTCCCAGGCGATCGCCTGGGAATGAAGAAATCAGGCTTCAATCACGACTCGGAGGTTCCCCCGCTTCTTGGCGACCCGACAAGCGGTGGTACTGCCAGAACGCTCAAATTCCAGATCCAGCAGCGTTGCTCCAACTCTCAAGTTGTGTAACTCCAGACGATTAATCGACTCAGGCAAAGCTGGGTCAATAATCCGTAAGCAGTTATTAGGAGCATCTGGCACCAAATTAACCATCATTTGCAGCAGCTGAAAGATGCTGCCAGTTGCCCAAGCTTGCGGAGAACAAGCTACGGGATATTTGACTGGTGCGTTATCCTCTGTTCGGTCGTAGCCGCAAAATAGTTCTGGCGGTCGCTGATAAGGCTGCTGTATGGCCATATCAAACAAAGCTTTGGCAAGTTCCAGAGCTTGATCGATAAGCCCTAGCGATCGCACTCCCATCGCAATCAGAGCATTATCGTGAGGCCAAACCGACCCTACATGGTAGCCCATCGGATTGTATGCTGGGGACAAACTGCTCAAAGTGCGAATCCCCCAGCCGTTGAACATATCCGGCGCTTGCAGCCGTTCCGCTACGCTATAAGCTTTTTCCGGCAAGAAAATGCCTAAATTCAGACAGTGGCCGGGATTAGAAGTAATACTATCAACCTGATTGCCGTCGCCATCCAAAGCCAGAGCGCAGAAGCCTTCCTCTGCCATCCAAAAATCGCGATTAAAGCGGTTCTTCAAGTCTCTCGCCTCGTCTTGCCATCGATCCGACAGGTCTAACCGCTTCTTCATCCGGGCGATTTCTGCAAGGCGGAGTTTAGCAGAATAGACATATGCCTGCACTTCCGACAAAGCGATCGCGCCCATCGCCAGCTGCCCCTTGCGATTCACAATACAATCACCAGAGTCTTTCCAACCCTGATTCGCCAAACCCCGCTTCGATTGACGTTGGTAACTCAGATAGCCCGTTTCCTGGCAGCTGCGGTCAATCCAATCCATCGCCGCCAAAGCATTAGGCCACAGTAGTTCAAGAGTTTCCCGATCCGCTGTCCAGGCAAAATATTCCGCATACAGCATTAACCACAACGGCGTAGCATCCACAGTCCCGTAATAAGGCGTATGAGGAATTTCTTGACAACGAGCCATTTCCCCCATTCGCAACTCGTGCAAAATCTTCCCCGGCTGCTCGTCGCGCCAATCATCCTCATTCTTACCTTGGTAGTCAGCCAAAATAGTTAGAGTTTCGCGGGCAATGGTCGGATCGAGCATCAAGGTTTGCGATGCCGCAATGATCGAGTCGCGTCCAAACAGCGTGGAAAACCACGGCACCCCAGCTGAGAGTACCTTGCCCTTACCGAAAGATTGCCGCAGCAAATAAACATCCTGTTCAGCCCGTTCAATCACCCGATTAAAGGTATTTTTGTCCGAACGAATCCGCGTAACGTGATTGCGCCAATCTTGCTGCTCTGATAACTCTGCGGCTCTCGCTTGTACTAGAGTTACTGGTGCAGGTACACTCGAAGCGGGCCGATTTTTTATCCGCATTTGCAGCCGATAGCCCAGTTTCTGGGTTTCGTGGGAATCCAGCTCTAGCTGCCAAACTGCCGTGTAACCTCTCAGTGAGTCTGGTTGGAGATGAACAAACTCGATGTGAGATTCCATCAAAGAGCCATCCAGCCCTTGATAAGCTAATTTCAGCTCAAGATTTTCTTTTTCTGCGGTTTCACCTTTCGGCACTGCTCGTAAGAGCTGTCCCCGATGTTTTCGAGCGTAGCCTCGGACTACAAATAAGTCCACAAAATCCGCATCAAAGCTGAGACTGAGTTGAAAGCTAATTGAATTGGTGCTGTAGTTGGAGACTGTTAATTCTTCAAACAGCGCTCCATTGAGAACAATTTCCCGCGCAATCCCTATGGTGTCGGCGCGTAGGGGAGCAAAATCAAACATCGCCCCGCCATCTATTTGCCCCTCTGGTTCTAATTTATCTCCTCCTTCTAATCGCACTCCTCCGTCCATACTCGGATTGGTACACAAAACTGAAAGGGCAAACCCTTTATCAGCTGTGCTGCTGAGCAATACCGGAGGACGTTCGTTAATTTGCAACTCCAGGCGGCTGAGGAAGCGGGTATCAGCGCAGAACAACCCCATGCTGGAGTTCATGTCATCGCCTAAACACCCAGAAATGTTGCCCAGCGTGTCGGTAACTAAAAATAGGTCATTATCTTTAATGGTAAGAGTCGGCTGGGGGCGATCGCCCAAAACGCAAGGCCATTCCGGGATGGGTAGTTCGTCAGCCCGAATATAGGTTTTTCCTTCCAGTTCAAGAGTATCTGGTGCCATGAATCAGGTTTCTGCTCAAGAATACAGCTTGTTTGTGAGGGCTTTATTTGGGTCGCACTATCATCATGGTAGAAGTTTGACCCACAAAACTCCCTGACATCCTACTAGATGTCAAGGTTGCAAGATATGCGCCTTTTTCACACTTCTACAAATTTAATCAACTATGTGCCTAACTATTCCCACGCAACCCAATTTTCTGTTTTGTCATGCCGCCAGAGCAAGCGATCGCTTGTTCCCCCTGGCTTCCCAAGTCACTCGTGCCGTTTGTTGCCTGGGAGCATTATAAAAACTTTTAATTATACACCCACTTTCTATCCTAAGCTCTATTAAGCTCTATTTTAAAGTTGTTGTCCAATTCTCCTCATTACGAGCGGCGAAGAGAAAGCTGCATCTTGCTATAGTTGATATGAAAATTGTAGAGGTTTGCGTCCTATGGAAGAAAATGCACTGGAAATAGAAGCAATGAGGATACTTGTTGAGTCGCTAATTTCCTATAAAGGAAGTTTGGTAGGCACGCCAGCAGCCTATACTGCTAAAAAAAATCGGAAAGAAAATGAGCGTACCAAAGTTAGTAAGGACATGCTCAATTATGATCAAGTTTTTATTCGGGATTTTATTCCTGTAGCACTTCTGTTTCTTATAAAAGGTGACTTTGAAATTACTATTAATGGAAAATTACAGTTAATCAAGGGCAAAGAAATTGTTAAAAACTTTCTTGAAGTAACATTAGAACTGCATCAGCAAGAAAGGTCAAGCACTTTTTTAAACACCGGGCGAGTTTTGATGCCTGCAAGCTTCAAAATTCTTAAAAAGCAGGGGAAAGAAAAGCTGGAACCTGATTTTGGTCAACACGCGATCGCTAGAGTCACGCCTGTTGATTCTAGCCTCTGGTGGATTATCCTGTTGCGGGCGTATTGGAAAGCAACCGGAAAAACTGCTTTAGTCCATCGAATTGACTTCCAAGAAGGCATCAGGTTAATTTTGGAACTCTGCTTTAGCGATCGCTTCGATCGAGAGCCAACTATCTTAGTACCCGATGGTGCTTGTATGATTGACCGTCGGATGGGTATCTATGGTTATCCTTTAGAAATCCAAGTGCTATTTTATGCTGCCTTGCGTGCTGCTGATGAGCTACTAGATCGGAAAAATCACAGTAATAAAGAACTTATTCCAGAAATCAAGAAACGATTAATCGATCTCGCTAACCATATGCGGGATGAATATTGGATGGATATGGAAGAATTGAATAAAACCTATCAGTACAATGTCGAGGAATATGGAGAAACAGCTATCAATAAGTACAATATATATGCTAACTCCATTCCCTATGCTAATTTAGATGATTGGATACCAGAAGATGGTGGTTATCTAATTGGTAATATTGGCCCTTCGCAAATGGATTTCCGTTTCTTTTCTCTAGGCAACTTGATGGCAATTGTATCTTCTCTAGCCACCAAGGATATGTCAGAAAAAATTATGAAGCTGATCAAAGAACGCAAAAAAGAGCTTCTTGGACAGATGCCCTTTAAAATCTGTTATGCAGCTATAGACGGTCAAGAGTGGAAAATTGTCACGGGCTGCGATCCAAAAAATAGTCCTTGGTCTTATCATAATGGTGGCAGCTGGCCTGTTCTGATGTGGATGTGGGCAGCAGCTGCTCAAAAAGTTGGCGAACAGGAATATTTAAACTTTGCAAGTTCAGCCATTGAACTTGCTGGAAAACGTTTGCAAAAAGATGAATGGCCAGAATACTATGATGGGCATACCGGACATTTAATTGGCAGAGAAGCTAGAAGAAATCAAACTTGGACTTGTGCTGGTTACTTATTAGCAAAAGAACTGATTGGTAAGGATGGTTCAAAGCATTTAAAGTTAATTGGCTTTGATGACTATATAGAGCCTAAGAGCAAGCCGTTATCATCAAGATTGTAGGTATTCCCGTTGGAAAGACACATCTAGAGGCTCTGCCTCATCTTAAATATTTTGAAGAAAAAGAGTGCTTGAAGTGTCAAGGAGATTGTAAAGAAATGGCTGACGAGTTAATAGTATAGCCGGAGGCAGAGCCACCTATTGTAGCATTCCCAGGCTCAGCCTGGGAACGAGAAGTTATCACTTCAAGCGAGGACTTGTTGATAAGCAGCTTTGTATGGATCTAAGCGCACTACCGGGTAAACTGACTCTAACTGAGCCAAAGTTTGAGAATCTCTATAGGCAAATAAGGTGACATCATGACCTCGACGCACCAACTCATCTGCCAGATAGCTAAGTATTAACTCAATACCACCTTAATCCTACGATGCAACTCGTTCCAAGACCGGGGAAATTTGTGCAATCCGTAATTTCATCAGCCATTCCCCAGCAGTGCCATCTGGTAAGTTTTTTCGTACTCGTCCACCATTTTTTGAACGCTAAAACGGCTTAAAACGTAGTCTCGGCAAGTCTGCCGATTTAACTTCATTGCCTCTGGAATTGCTGAAATCATGTCTTCTATGGAGTGGCAAACAAACCCAGTTTTACCATGCGCGATGACTTCTGGCACCGAACCCATTGCGATACCAATCACCGGCGTACCAGTTGCCATCGATTCAATCATCACTAAGCCAAATGGTTCGCGCCAAGTAATCGGGAATAGCGTCACTGTAGCGCCTCCCAGTAGCTGCACCTTTTCCTCGTGGGACACTTCCCCCAAATACTGGATTTGTTCGCCGTCAATCAGCGGTTCCAGAATTTCCTTATAATATTCCCTATCGACTACATCAATTTTGCCAGCCATTTTCAGAGGTAAGCCGATGGCACGGGCAATTTTAATCGCTCCTTCTGGCCCTTTTTCCGGTGAGAGGCGACCAACAAAGGCTAGATAAGTTGGTTGAGAAGGCTTTTCTTGGAAGTAATAGACATCTGGGTCAATGCCGTTGTAGACCGTGTGGATGTAATTTAAACCTAGTTTGGGTTCTCGCTGCGCTTCGCTGATGCTGATATAAGGCTGCCATCTAAATTGCCGGAATATTTTCTCGTTATCCGGCGTAAAGATGCCGTGGGTAGTGTGTACGGTTGGTGTTGTTACAAAAGCAGTATAAGGTAGGGCTGCACAACCGACGTGGGAATGAATAATATCAAAGTGATGCGCCTGTTGATAGACCTGAGAAAGTATCATTTGCTCATAAAGTCCATGCTCCTTAATTTTGGGATCTAACCGCAGTGCCTGCTCATGCACTGATTTAAGCTGAGCAGTCGTGAGGGAATCTCCAGAGGCAAATAATGTGACTTCATGACCGCGTTGAACTAATTCATCTGTCAATAAACTGACAATTAGCTCAATTCCTCCATAGCGAAAGGGTGGTACTCGTTCCCACAGTGGAGCAATTTGGGCAATTCTCATAATACAAACAGGAAGTTGGCGATTTCCAATCTTAGCTTAAATTGCTTATCTTTAGAAACGCCAGAAGCCATGAGTGCAATCAACTTCTATCGCCGCTGGCGATAGGTGTTGCGTCTGGCATTACGAATACTCCAATACAAGTTACTCCACTCTTCTACCAAAGCTTTGAGCATCCACACTGAAAAAGAGCCTAATGCTACTGCAACAGCAACTTGCCATACCACATTCATTGGAGCGCCAGAAATATGAAATATTGCAGAAAAAACTATACCGCCTACTGCTCCAATGATTGCTCCAACAAGGGCATGACGTAACAATTGGAAAATTACAATTAATATTGATTGGAATCCTGAGAAGAAAAAGCTCATAGCCCTAATTACTTCTTCAGCAAATTTTCCCCAGAACAAACTTATAAAAGCTATCCCTGCAAAAATTAAAACTGTATTAATTATCCACATCACCCTTGACCTGTTACTCCTACATTAAACATACTGTGCTTGACTAGGGGGGAAAATGAAGAAGATACAAAGAATTTGCAAAGTTACGGTAAAAGTTTAGCTAAAACTTAGATCGGGAGCAAGGCGCAATTTCAAGTCTAGCTAGGGGAAAGTCAGTAGAAGACTTGAGGTAAATCGCCGTCTCTACAAAAGAGGGTTGAAAAGAGGATGCGATCGCGCCGTAGTTTATGCAGAAGTAGCGCTACTATGAAAAGTTGGGGATTTGTCATAACCTTTGGAAGTCACAAACATTCGCATACTGGCTAGGGGCGCTAAGGCGACACCACAGGGTAGAGGCTTTACTGGACTATCGCTAAGAGCCAATTGATAAAGCGACCCAATTGTAACGAGAATCAGTTTTATTTCCAAGATGGCAAATGCGATGTTAATACAGCAGTAGTTGCTGCGACCCAAAGGCAAATATTTATTAGGAGAAAATTGTCTTTTTAGAAAACCCTCCAGTTTGAAACGCTTCGGTTATGCGTATATATCTTCCCAATGGGGAAAAGATAAATACAGGGAGAAAGCCATGTATCCACATCAAACTGATCGCCAATTAAGCTAAGGGGCGATCTTACACTTTGAGCCAAAGCCAGCATCGCTACGGGATAAATCCGCAACGTTTCCGAGAAAACTGCATTGCACACCCGACGACTATAACTACAA
This sequence comes from Funiculus sociatus GB2-C1, assembly GCF_039962115.1. NCBI lineage: Bacteria > Bacillati > Cyanobacteriota > Cyanophyceae > Coleofasciculales > Coleofasciculaceae > Funiculus > Funiculus sociatus. The sequence goes on from NZ_JAMPKJ010000001.1 coordinate 148,874, forward strand.
GTATCGTGAGTGCATTTACGGATAGCGATCGCTCTTTTATGCTCAAATACAAATTGCTTTCACAAACTTATACGCTACTAGAAGTTAATTGGGGCGTTGGAGAATGAAGACGTTCGCCCGTGACCATCATCCGCACACTGCCATTGGGAGCTGAAACTAAACCACGGCGTACAGGTTTCACCTCACGATTATCTGCCAGTGCCAGATCAAAGCGTGAAAGCATCTCGGCGAGTACCACTTTCATTTCAAACTGGGCAAAACTTAAACCAATACAGCGCCGACTGCCTCCGCCAAAGGGCAGGTATTCATAAGGTGAAAATTGACGTTCCAGAAAGCGTTCTGGCTTAAACTGCTCTGGTTCCGGGTATAAATCCTCGCGGCGGTGCGTCAGATAAATGGAACCGACTATCACTGTACCCGGAGCGAGTTCGTAACCCATAAGAGTTCGCGCTGCTTTCACCACCCGTGGTAAGAGCAGCATCCCAACCGGGTAAATTCGCAGATCACAGCAGACAGCGTTGAGATAGGGCAGTTTAAAAATAGCGCTGGGGTCTGGGTCATCACCAAGGCTATTGAGTTCCTGTAGTAGCTTCTGGCGCACCGATGGCAGCTTGTGAATCCAGTACAACGCCCAAGCCAAGGCAGTTGCCGTAGTTTCGTGACCTGCCACTAACAAGGTCATCAATTCATCGCGTAACTCCACATCCGTCATCGCCTCCCCCGCTTCGCCACGAGCAGACATTAGCAAGGTGAGAATATCTGTGCGAGATGGGTCGGGGTGCGCTCGGTGTTCCTGAATCTGATCGTAGATGAGTTTGTCAACTTGGTGTCTGCGGCGCACAAACTTTCCCCACGGACTCCAGGCACCTCAATCCTTTTGCAGAGCCGGAAAATAAAGAAAAGCGACACTCAAGGGAGAACTCATGTCATCTAGCATAGCGCTGAGGAGTTGCTCTAGCTAATGACAGGGTGATCCTTCATTTATACCAAACACTGCCTTCAAAATCACCCGCATAGCGATCGCTTGCGTGGATGAACGGACGCAGAACAGTTGACCAATTTTCCACTGGTTAATTACTTGCTTTGTGACATTGCCCATCACCTGTCCGTAGGTTCGCATCCGTTCCCCATGAAAGGGAGGCATTAACAGCTGGCGCCACCAGCGTCAGCGCGTGCCACTCACCGTAATCACGGAACGATCTCCTAGAAAAGGCTGGAAAAGCTGGTTAGTATCACCTGGGGCTTCAAAATGCTTTGAATCTGTCAAAATCTCTTGAAGCGCTTGGGGATTGCTTGTAAACACCACTGGGGCAAGTTTCGCGCCTAATGGCAAGGTGAAAATATCTCCATAACGTGCGGCGCAAGCATCCATAAACGTCATCGGGTTTGCCAGCCACTGGAGCATCTGTAGTATTTTTGGAGTCGTCGGACTAGGAGGCATCATAATAGTTTTTAAGAATATATTGATTGTCCATCACCAACTAAGTTGGCATAAGTACAACGGTATACACAACCTGGATAACAAATAATCACACAGGATGATTTAGAGCGGGGAGACTTCGCAGTAAGCTCAGATGTTTGTTGCCAATCGTGCGATCGCTAACTGTATGCTCCAAGCGCTTTTCCCTCCTGTAGATATATATATTCTTGACCTGCTGGTTATTGGTCTACTCCTGCTTATGGTGACGTTGGGTTCGGGCTGGATTGCCCGTTTACCTCTCTCCTATGCCATCATTTACCTGATTGTAGGTATTTTGTTGGGGCCATACGGGACTAAGTTGGTTCAGATCCGACCAGATGCCGAGTTTCTGGAACGACTGGCGGAATTTGTGGTGATTGTCTCAGTATTTAGCTGCGGGCTGAAGATGAATCGTCCGCTGAATTTGTGGTCTTGGAATATCACGGCGCGGCTGATTGGGTTGCTGATGCCGATTTCAATTTTTGCGATCGCTGGGGTCGGTCATTGGCTGTTAGGAATTCCCTGGGGGCCTGCTATTTTATTGGGAGGAATTCTCGCCCCCACAGATCCAGTATTAGCCTCAGAAGTCCAGATGGAAAATATGGACGATCGGGATGAGCTGCGCTTTGGTTTGACTTCTGAAGGCGGGTTGAATGATGCCTTAGCTTTTCCCTTTGTTTATTTCGGCATTCACTCCTTAAAAGATAACAACTGGGAAAATTGGTTTAAAGAGTGGGTAGTTGTTGATTTACTTTGGGCGATCGCCGCCGCCATCGTGATGGGAATTGTTGTAGCAAAAAGCGTTGGCTGGATTGACAAGCGACTGCAAAAATTCCGCCCTGTCGATAACTTGATGGAAGATTTCGTGGCGCTGAGTACAATTTTGCTGACCTATTCCTTCACAGAAGTTGTTAACGGTTATGGCTTTCTCGCGGTTTTTGTTGCTGGAGTGGTGGTTCAGCGCACTTACGAAGATTCAGAAAAGCAAAAATCTCGATTTGAATTTACCGAGCAAATTGAAAAACTGCTGGAGGTAGCAACAATTTTGATATTGGGGACAATACTAAGATATGCACCAATGCGCGACTACGCGGGTCAAGGAATCTTAGTGGCAGTATTGTTATTATTTGCAATTCGTCCTTTGGGAATTTGGATTAGCTTGCTCGGACGTAACTTTGGCCCTGCAACCAGCTCGCTATTTGGGTGGTTTGGCATTCGCGGTGTCGGCTCTTTGTATTATCTTTCCTATGCCTTTGGCGAAGGATTAAAAGACACTTTGGGCGAACAAATAGCCTGGATTACTTACATTGTTATCGTGATTTCTGTACTTCTACATGGGATTAGCGCAACTCCTTTGATGAACTGGTATGAGCGGAAAATCAAGAAAGTAGAGAATAATGAGGAGGTAGAAGCTAACAGTTAAAGCTTCGACCTCGTTACCAGGTTTGACCTGGTAACGAGAAACTTTGTATGCTAATTAAATTGACTATTACACAAAAATATTATATGGCAGTTAGTAGGTGCTAGTAGAGGATCTCCTTGGACGTAGTCTAAATGAAAATGATTACCGTTTTGACTATTTTTAGTATAGCTATAGCCATGCAGGTTAGGACGTAAGCTAGAAGGATTCCCATTGCGTCTACCTATTTCAATGGCTAAACCTTACAGTGATGACTTCCGGGAAAAAGTAATGCAAGCGATTGAGTTGGACGGTCTCAAGAAAAGTGAGGCGAGCCAACTGTTCAATATCAGCCGCAATACCATTAACTTGTGGTTTCAGCGCCAAGCCGAAACGGGAGATGTTAAGCCAAAGCCAAGGCAAGCATCACAACAGAAAGGCAAAATCAGCGATTGGGAGAAGTTTCGGGTCTTCGTCAAAGAGCATGGGGATAAAACCCAAACCGAGATGGCACAGCTATGGGAGGGAGAGATCAGTCAGCGCACGATTTCGAGGGCGTTACGGAAGATTGGACACACTCGTAAAAAAAAAACGTATGGGTATTGCCAACGGGATGAAGCCAAACGGGCAGCCTTCTTAGTAGAACTGGAGAACCCGAAAGCCCCCCACTTGGTGTATGTCGATGAGTCGGGCATGGATGAACGGGATAACTACGGTTACGGATACTCAGCCGTCGGGGAACGCTTCTACGACCTCAAATCGGGTCGGCGGCAGGGACGGATTAACATGATCGCTGGATATCGGGATGGTGGATTGATTGCGCCATTTACGGTCGAGGGCGCGTGCAATCGCACCGTGTTTGAAACCTGGCTAGAGACGTGCTTGATTCCGGTTTTGCGTCCGGGGGAGTGGGTGATTGTGGATAATGCGACGTTTCATCATGGCGGTCGGATTGTCCAATTGATTGAAGCCGCAGGGTGTCGGGTGGTCTATCTGCCACCCTATTCGCCAGACCTCAATCGGATTGAAAAGTCTTGGGCATGGTTAAAAAACCGGATTCGCAAACTGTTAGCCAAATCGAATAATTTACGCGATGCGATAGAAATCGTTCTCAAGCAAGCAGCGTCCTAATGAAAGTGGCTATGGCTATAAAATAGTTTATTAAAGAACTGCCCAGCTTATAAAAGCCTAATTTAGAGCCTTCAATCACAAGATTTTTGTTATCGATAAAAACTTTTATTAAATCTAATTGTTCTGCATTTGTGCTTGTAATTAACCTCATTGAGACAGCTTCAAGATTCTCTGGATAGAATTCGGACTTTCTTGGGTTTGCCTGTAACTTAAAATCTCCATCGATGCTTAAGAGAAGCCCTCCAAGTCTAATTAGGTCTTGTGATGAATCAGATATCTCTATTTCTGGTCTGTCCCAATTGCCATCACACAAAATATACATATTGTTTTTTTGACTAGAGGAATAAAAAAGCAATATAAATTACCAAATATTCCTAAATACCGTGACTTTTGCCAATTACCCAATGACGGCGGAAGAAACGGGCGAGGGCTGATTCATCTAGTGATAAATAAATTGGTCGCCCGTGGGGACAGGTGCGAGGATGGCGTGTTTGCTGCCATTGTTCTAACAGGGTTTGCATCTCAAGCAAGCTGAGAGTCGTACCGTTGCGGATAGCACTACGGCAGGCTATGCTCACTTGTGCAGCTTCCAAATCCCCTCCCAGACTGAGTTCCAAGAGAGCATCTGCACAATCTGAGCGCGATCGCAACGGTGCGGGTGCGGTGCGTACCGCCCAAAGTTGTTCGCCAAAAGGTTCTACATCTAAACCGATGCGTTCAAGTTGATCGAGCTGAGCGGGTGAAAGTTGATTTAAAATCGCTGGTAGTTCTAGGGGTACGAGTTGCCAAGTTTGGCACAATTGCTCGTATAAAACCCGTTCGTGGGCGATGTGCTGCTCTACCAACCACACCCCAGCGGGATGCTCTGCCACAATATAGGTGTTGTGAATTTGGGCAATGGCTTTTAGTGGCAATAACCCTATTTCACTAGCTTGAGTTGGTGTCGGTTGAATGGAACGGCTTGCATTATAGCTACTATGCGCTTCCGACGCTTTGAGCAATTTTCCTACCCGTTGCGTGAGGGTTTTTTCAGGAATTGCCTCCACGTTGAGGCGTAAGGCTTGCTCAATTACCGATTTCACCTGATCTTGCCAGTAAGAAAGCTGGTGTAAATAAATTTCTGACTTGGCGGGGTGACGGTTCCAGTCAATTTGACTAGCACAAATCCTCAGATGGAGAAAACAAATTGGGTAGCGATCGCGTGGCACAATTCGCACCAAAGCCCCCAATATAGTTTGCTCTAGTTCCTGAGATTTCACCAAGCGTCCATTCATCCCCACCCGCACCCAGTCTGGACGACGGCGATGGCATCTGTCTGGTAATCCTAGCACCAAGTCGATTTTAGATTTTAGATTGGGGATTGGGGGTTGGGGATTGGTTTTCTCCCTCTGTGCACTACTTTCTGAGTGAGTAGGAACTTCAACCGAGAGTTGCTGTAAATCGTTCAAACGCACTTCTCGGAGAATTTGGGGCAGAATATGTTTCGCGCTGGTTCCTGGGCTGAGAGCGAACCAAGGGCGATCGCTTTGTTGTATTTGCCAGGTGATGTGGGGATGACAAATGGCGATTTGTTGAATTGTAGCTTGTACTATTCTTAGCTGTTGTGCTTGTGTTGGCATTGCCTGACGACGCGCCAACCAGTTGCCAAACAGATTTGCTACGGTGACAACTGTACCGGGAGCGATCGCAACTGTCTCCACCTGCACCGCTTCCCCCTGCGAGTTATAAACCACTCGCCAACCTTCAGTGCTTCCCGCACAACGGCTGTAAATCTCCAATTCTGCCAAAGCTGCCAAACTGTGCAACGCTTCCCCGCGAAACCCCAGACTGGTAATCTTCCAGAGGTCTTCGCAGTCGCGGATCTTACTGGTACTATGGGCAGCTGCTGCTTGTTTCAAGTCTACCAAATTCATGCCGCAGCCATTGTCTGCCACCCGCACTCGCCATTGTTCCGGCGACAGGGAAACACTGATGCGCGTTGCACCAGCATCTAAAGAATTTTCCACCAGTTCCCGCACTACAGCAGCCAGAGAGTCAATTACCTCTCCAGCTGCTATCAAATGGACTACTTCTGTGGGTAAAGGTTGAATAACAGACACCGGACAACTTGGGAATGCGCCATGACGTAAGTAGTTAGCACCCAATACAGCATAGCGCGATGTCTAGCGAGTTATTAGAATCATTTCCCGCAGCTTAGAGAAATTTAGATTTTTTGCTGCCTTTTGTAGTCTTCTCTACTCAGGCAAGACTGATCCGTTTAGAAACATAATTAGCCTCCAGTCTGGATAATCTGGCAACTCTCTACCTTTCTCAACGAGACTACACCCAAGCGAAACTGCTGTATCTCCAAGTTTAAGAACTGAGCGATCGCATCCTTGGAACACATGATCCCCAAACTGTTACAATTCGTAAAAATATAGACCAACTGCGTCAGGCCAGATTAACAAAACTAAAGATTTGGTAGGTTACAACAACAGAGAAATTAATAGTCAACTCTGTCTAAAGAAAGATTATTTTAACCTTCTTTCTGGAGAAGGATAAATAAAAAGTTAACTTCCTATTACATTTCTATTGATGTGATTGGTTAAATTTTCTCATGGACAATATTCAAAATAAAATTGAAGATGCTTCAAAAAAAGTTGCAGATACTGTGGAAAGTGCTACCAACAAGGTTGAAGAAACCATTTTAAAAGCGAAAGATGCCCTACCAGAAGTTACGCCCACCCCACCGGGACTGAAACCCCAATCGAGCGTAAGCGACCTGAAAGCCCGTTTAGAATGGGGCGAGCCTGCTCTAACAATTTTAGATGTGCGCGATCGCGATACTTTTAACAACGGTCACATCATGGGAGCCATGCCCATGCCCCTAGAGGAATTGGTAGACCGCGCCAAAACAAGTCTTCAGCCCACTCGCGATATTTATGTCTATGGCGAATCTGACGAGCAAACCGCTCAAGCAGCTTCCCAAATGCGCTCTGCTGGGTTCCAGTGCGTTTCTGAACTCAAAGGCGGTTTTCCTGCATGGAAAGCAGTCGGCGGCCCTACAGAAGGTGTTGCTGAATCTACAAATCCTCCAGGGCCAGAAGGATACAATGTTCTATCTGAAGTAAAAAATGAGGCAAATAAGCCGAAAGCAAATATGTAAGTTTGGCTGGTTGGATTGATTGGTCTTTGCAGGTTTGTAGCTCAAAGGGTAGGTTGGAGGCGTTGTTAGAACCTGAGAACGTTTCAGCTTTCCAACTTGACAATTCCCTGACTACTGACTGACCAATACCGAGCAGCTTCCCACGGATTAAACCGGAGTAGTTGAGTGTTCCCTAATTCTATAGGCTCTTTTGGCTTGGGTGGGATAATGCCCAGCGAGGCAATAACTTGACGACCCACAGCCCTTGCCAACAATGGTGGCACGGAGTTCCCAATTTGTCGGAACCCGTGCCATTTTGTTGTGTGAAAGCGAAACCAGTCTGGAAAAGAATGCAATCTCGCCGCTTCACGTACAGAAATAACTCTGTGGTAATCCGGATGAATCGGACGGGGAGAGGTGTAGCGACCGCCTCCAGAGCCAGTTCCGGCTCTTAAAGTATGTGAAAGTTTATCCCAATGCAAGCGTCTAAATCTGCTTACAGATTCCAACTCACCAGGTAGAGTTTTCTGGAAACGCTCAATTGAGGTAGTAGAGTGCTGGGTTCGCAGAGATCCCGTCAACAGATTCCCACAACTTAGCCGACGATAGGCAAAATTATTAACGTCGGGGGAAGCTTCCATTAGCTGCTGTGCATAGAGGCTGGCTAGGGAGCGCATTTTTTTAAGCTGTCGCCGTTCAAGCAAGACTTCATCGCTTGTCAGGAGTTCGGGAAACTCATCCAGGTTGGGCAAGTCTGCGATCGCATCCCTGACTGTGGTAAATAGAGATTGGGGATTAGGAATTAGGGGTTTAGGATATTCAAGCTGGCGTTCTCCAGCACGAGAACCCAATAAAATCAAACGTTTCCGATTCTGCGGTACTCCAAACTCTGCCGTTTTTAACACCTTCACAGGTTGCGTGATGTAGTATCCCGCTGCTTCCAACTCACTATTAATCAAATCCAGATAAATCGCGTGTTCCTTCTGAGCAATCCCCGGTACATTCTCCATGACAAAATAGCGGGGTTGCAGTTCTACTACTAATCTACAGAACTCAAATACCAAGTCGTTGCGCTCATCTTCCAGACACCGCTTCCCCATCAAAGAGAAACCTTGGCAAGGTGGCCCCCCGATTACTAAGTCAATCTCCCCACTAGCTTGTATCGCCGCTTCTTTAATTGCCTTACCTGATAACTTCCTCGCGTCTGTACACAAAACTTTGGTGTGGGGAAAGTTATAAGCATGAGTTGCGGCGTGAATCGGGTCAACCTCAACCGCCACCGCCACATCAAACCCAGCCTGCTCAATTCCCAGGGAAAATCCCCCCGCACCAGCAAATAAATCGACGGCAACTGGGCGGCGACAGAAATCAAGCATACTATTCCCATGAAGGAGTTCTGGCAAAGCCAGGGAATTTGTATTTTACCGCCTGTCTATATATATATTCTGACTTGGGACTTTTTTTGCCGACGAGAGTGAAAATTATTTTTTCCAGTCCCTTGACGATTTTGTAGTATTTATGTAGTATAAAAGAGTAGTTAAATTTGAACTCATCTGCGAGTAGCCGCCTAAAAGCGACATCAGCTAATTCGCAGCTTATTATTTACCGCTTTGCGCCCTAACGAGTGAAGCATACACACCTAGGGTTCTGGTTGTCATGGGTTCAAATCCCATTATCTCCAATTGGAGATGTAGCTCAGTGGTAGAGCATCAGAGAAAGTGAACAGCTTTACTCTCCTGGCGCAAAGCATATAATTTCCAATTTTTCAAGCGTTCGCCCCGTATCCAAACCGAGAAAGCTTACATACTTATTTACAAAGTAGCTAAGAGCTTTCTCAACTTGTACGGGGTGACTTATATAGAGGTGATTCCTGTGCAAGCAACAGAGCGCGACGTGCGTTTAGATATGCTAAATAGTCTGCTCACCACACCCCACCGGGAGCTAGAGAAAGTAGCTGAAGTTCATCAGAATATGGTGGAGGGCGACCCGATTTTTTATGGACATTTAGCAGTATGGTATCAACGCCAAGGTGATGTCCGCGACCACAAAGAGGTATTTGTTGGCAATTTACTCACCAGCAAGTTGACCGAACACCGGGATGCGGGGTTTGTGCTGTTGCAAGAGTTTCCGCCTTATCAGGTAGCGCGGATTGTAGACTTTTTGAAGCAGTATCGGGGTAAATTGCCGCGTTCTACTCGTACTGCTGTGCGACGCTATTTAAAGGAACGGGAAAAAAATCCTGCGTTCTTTGACCGTGCGGCACTACGAGCGCGTCAGGCGATGAAGCATCTTTATGCTAGCTTGCATATACGCCCTAGCGATCGCGCTGATGCGGTGTTGTTCAAAGACAACCCGCCAGAAGATAGTTTAGCCTTTGCGCTAAAGCTGATGGCGATCGCATCCTCACCCCTAGAGCAAGCGCAGCTGATTGTAGAACACAAAATCCCCTACACAGTTGCAGTGGGAGCCATCAAACAGATGACCCCCACCGTTCTAGTCGCCCTAATTAACTCCATGACACCCCAAGAGGTAATAAACAACCTCAAGTCACTCCAAACTCGCGGTGCGATGGAAAACCCCCAGGTAAAAGCACTCATCGACGAGAAACTGGAGAAAGCGCAAACTGATGGGCGAGTAGCTGCCTTAAAAGGGCGCGTTGCGGCAGATGTCGCCAACCTAGACGCAGATACAGCCGCCAAGTTAGAGCGCGTCATGGACGAACAGGTAAAAAAGCGCGGCAAAATTTCCCAGCCAACTGCTCTCCTAGTCGATAAATCTAGCTCAATGGAAAATGCCATCGAAGTTGGTAAGCGCATCGCCGCCCTAATTTCCGGCATTGCTGCGGCAGATTTGTTCGTCTACGCCTTTGACACCATGCCATACCCCATCAAAGCGGCGGGGAAGCAGTTAAGCGACTGGGAACGTGCATTCCAGCACATCAAAGCCAGCGGTGCTACCAGCATCGGTTGCGCGTTGGAAGCGATGCGCCTAAGAAAGCAACGTGTCGAGCAAATCATCCTAGTGACAGACGAAGGGGAAAACAAAGCGCCCCACTTTGTGGAAACTTATGAAGCTTACAAGCGCGACCTGAAAGTAGAGCCAAGCGTCCTCATCATCAAAGTAGGTTATCCCTATGACTGGATGGAACGCAGATTGCAGGAAAGACACGCGCAGGTAGATACTTTCACCTTTGCGGGTGACTACTACTCGTTGCCGAATCTTATCCCGCTCCTGTCTCGTCCTTCGCGGCTAGAGTTGCTGATGGAAATTCTGGAGACACCATTGCCAGTACGGGATGACCAGTAGGGGTTGGAAACCAACCCCTAACAGACAGGCTGGGGTAGGCTGGGATTGGGGTCAAATCTGATTTCAGCCTGCTTTATAGGCTCTGTTAAGTGCATTCAACAAATAGTCAAATATTCAATTACTGAATTACGGTATAAATCTAGATGAATACAAGTCCTAACCTAGTTTTGAAAGAGTCTTAGTAGTATGGGAATTTACAATCTTTCGACTCCTATTCCACCTATACAGTTTCAAAAGGCTATGGTGTTTATTGACGGTACAAACCTCTTTTACCGTTTAGAAGCTGCTAAATTGAGCTTAAATCAAAACCTTGCAGAAATCTTTACTCATTTTACAGATAGTCGCCAAATTGTTCGGGTCTATCTCTATACCATTGAACAACACCTGAAAAAAGCTAAGGATTTTCACGGTTCCCATATTACCGAGGGGATACGAATAGTTTATGGTGAAGGGATTCCAACTAAGGATGGCAATATCAAAGAAAAAGGAGTTGATGCTTTACTGGTAGCAGATATCGTTTATCATGCAGCGGTTAAAAATTATGATTACGCCCTAGTAGTTAGTACAGACACTGATTTTGTCAAAGCTTTACAGCGGATTGAAGACTTTGGTTGCAGAACAGGAGTGTTAGCCGTGTGCGGCGATTTGCCCGATAGACTGCGCGAGGCTTGTGATGAACCTAAAATCCTAACTAAAGAAACAATGCTTGAAAAAAATTGGGCAATGATTAGAGAGTAAAACCAGTTATACCGAGATATTCAACAACACAATGTTTCAAATAATGTACGGCTTATTCAGATGAAATTTGTCTTTTTCTTTAGCCAGAGTGCCAGTCCTCTATATCGGTGCTTACAGTTGGGAAGCGGTGTCTCAGTTTAACAATGCTGACAGTGTAATTAGCCCAGATTGCATGATGGAAAGCGTTGTCGTACAGCCGATGGTGGAGAGAACGCATCCTGAAATTGGGCGAGTGGTGCTGAAATTAATTAGCGTTAGCGAAGCGGCTGCAAAGCAGCGTCGCTACTTACTCCGCAAGGACGGTACTGAGTTGCATTAGCCAATCTCACGAGTAGCGGAACTTTACTGGCGTTGCAGCTGTGTTGGGTGGGAAGAAGCCCACCCTACCAACTTCCTTAATTCTCAGTAAAGCTATAAGTCTCAGTCTCGCAAAGATTCACCTTATAGTCTTCCGCCTCTTCTCCATCCTCGAATACAGCTTTGATGTCATAGCTGCATACCTTATCATCGCCAGTGAAGTATATCAACGTAGACTCGCCAACGGCTAGAAGATCCTTACCCAGGATATCTTCACCCCATTTGTCCTCGCCAGTATATGAGACGTACAGGTGACGGATGGGACTACTGGTTTTATTGATAACTGTGAAGTCGCGCTGGTCAGCTAAGGCATTATGGGCTGTCAGCGAAACTACTGGTAGCGATAGAGCAACAGCCACCATAGCATTACGAAACGACTTATGAAACATTTTGTAATTTCTCCTCAACAAATAGTCCTCTAGCAACGTCACTCAATAAGGCACACATCTTTAGGTGGGTCAGAAGAACACATTTTTTTCAATCTAACCTTTGGTAGATGTGTTGGTCAAGATGTTATGAGGGATACAGCATGAGTGACTTACAAACAGCCTACAAAGAGGTAGCCCTTGCCGTGTGGGAGCAGGTGCTGGAAAAGCATCCGGAGGATTTGGCGGTGCTAAAACGCACTTGTCGTGTTAAGGGAAAGGGCAAAAAACTCCAAACTTTGTTTCAAAAGCAAATTCTGTGGTATTGAAAAAATTACAATAGGTGATTTATGAATGTCTTTAAAGTACAAGTCGTCAATCGATTGGATTTTAGATTGACGATTTTGGATTGATTCGGCGTTTCTCGTTCCCAATTTCTGACTGGGAATGGTAGAAGTTAAGTAAAGCCCCATAAGTAAGTTTTCTAGAACTTTGGAAGGGAGGCTTTGCCTCCAAAATTGCGTTACCAGTCCGAGATTGGGAACGAGAGTAACCATAGACATCGGGAATCTGTCCGGTTTTTCTGTAGTACCTTATAATACAAATACTCGTATCCTCTTCCACTCTAAGCCTAGGCACTTTACAATGCCGCTTTTTGTAAAAAGTCGCCGCACCTCCCGCGATTTGCGTCAACGCTATAGGGAAGCCGCTATCGTTGACCTTACCTCGCGTGGTTCAGAACCTTGGCTGCGCTTCAGCCCTTTTTACCCGCATGGTGGAATTCCCGTTCCTTTTTCGCCGGGACACTTCAGCATGAGTGTAGAAGGGATTTGGCAAGGGTTGAAAGTTTTTGAGTCTGCTGACGTAGACAAGAGCAAACTCAGCATAACTAATATGAAGGGTATCAAGCGCACGACAAGAATTTATGGAAAAGTATTAGGACATCGTGCAGGGTTAACAGGAGACAAACTTTTTTCCTATGCAGACGCACGTTGTGTTATTTACCTACCTTCATATAAATGGGTGCTAGAAAATTGTCTTGGGAACCAACTTGACGAACTGAAACAACTTAGTGCAGAACAAACAGTTTTGTTATTAGATTATGAAACCAACTGCGACTTAGACGACTTATCTAGTCCTTTATCACACGCAGGTTTAGTCAAGCGATACCTGGAAGGTAACTGGCATTGTTAAAATGAAAAGATTTATTGAATGAACAATTCACGCCAAGTTAAAATCAGCAAATATCTCAGTTATATTCTGCGGCACAATCCTGGGGAGATTGGTCTTGAACTTGCGCTTGGAGGCTGGATTTCGGTAGATGAACTTTTAACAGCCTGTAAAAAGCACAGATTTCCCATTACCCGCGCCGAATTAGATGAGGTAGTCGCACAAAATGATAAAAAACGCTTTTCTTATGACTCTACAGGTACCTTAATTCGTGCTAACCAAGGACATAGTGTAGAAATTAATTTGCAATTGGAACCCGCTGTACCTCCAGATGTGCTATACCACGGTACAGGACACAAATCAGTCGAATCAATTATACAGAATGGTCTTCGGAAAATGTCACGGCATCACGTCCATCTATCGCCGGATATTGCGACAGCAGAAGCTGTAGGTAAACGTCATGGCCGCCCAGTAGTTTTTGCGGTAGATGCTGCTGCAATGCACAAAGCAGGATATGAATTTTATTGTTCTGAGAATGGGGTTTGGCTAGTGGATAGCGTTTCACCCGAATATCTGCAACAGATATTAAAGGCTGTTGGATAAATACAAGAAAGTGTTTTAGTAAAACTAGCGTAAAACTAGCGATCGCTTCCCCATAAATACATCACAAAGCGAGAATAACTGAAACTATGGGCTCAGGATATTTTGGAAATCAAGAAGACAATTCTACACCCAAAAACCCGCAAGCGAAAGGTTTATTGGGCGCTGGATGGCGACCATTAAACCGACAGCTTGACTGGGGGTTTCTGTGGCATCTTTTGTTTAACGACTCTAAGGAGCTAACACAAAAAGGTTTGGACTTAGCCAGCGATATTGCTGATGCTATGGGACGCAACGAATATACCTGGTGGGCAAATATATTAAATGTCTTTTCTGAGAATACGCGATACGAAGTGGATGAGTTTTGGAACTACATCACTCCGGAACCTCCTACCCCAGATTATCGGTATAAAGATGTTTTATGGGTTGATGCACCTGTCATCCAATTCGTAAGCCGCAATAGTATTCCCATTGATTACGTTTTGAACCGACTACAGGAGATTACTATTTTCAAAATTCTGGATTTAGTGGATCGTCCGGATATGATTACCCAATATTATCTAGACAGACATTTTTATTATCCTGTAGATCGGTTTGTTAATTGGGAACGCCTCGACATTATTAACACAGTTTATGCTTTCTGGTCTAAGCAACAAGTTTGGCTAGAAATCGAAAACTTAGACAGGGGACGGCGACGCTATACCTTGATGGCTAAAGAACTAGCGCCACTGATTAATAAAGCAACTTATAATTTGGCGGTGATGCTGAGTGGCTACCAAAGCCGCGTGGGACAGATTCACAGTCAGTTTCCAATTCGGTCTTTTCCAGAGGATATTCAAGGCTTTACTGATACAGTACAGCAGGCGATTCTCGACCAAAATCAGTTGGCTGTGTTAGTAAATGGAGATCCTGGTACGGGTAAAACTGCTTGGACGCAAGCTGTAGCTAAGGAAATTCTCGCGCCTCTAGGATATGTCATTTTTATTCTGGATCACGACGCGGTTGAGAATTTTGTTCCACCAAGTTACTTGGAGCGAATTTGTATCATTATCAATGAAGCTGACAATTTAGCTAAAAATAGAGCCTTAGATGCTGCTCAGAATAATAATAAAACTGAGCATATTTTGAGTTTGCTGGATGGAACTTTGTATCAAAGTGTAATTGATGAATCTGGTATTCAGGCTAAACAAAAGCTGGTGATTTTGATGACTTGCAACACGACGGAAAGATTAGATCCCGCCGTTTTACGCAAGGGAAGGGTTGATTTAACTCATGAATTTATTCACAGATTTGTGTAACGAACCACTTCAGGTACAGAGAACGCAGAGGTGTAGAGACGTTGTATACAACATCTCAATATTTGACAGAAGTAAATAGTTCTGATACTAACTATGACTCTATCAAAGAAGGGAAGGCGAAAAATATATGTAGAAAATGGGGAGTATTATTGGACAGCGAAGCGGGTAAGGTTTGGGAAATTCTCTCGGTCTTCCGAAGATGTAGACATAGCAATATCTCTGACTATTGAGCATCGCGAATGCAGAGGAAAGAAAATTTCCGCCTTATTTGAGGCAAAAGTTTTATTCGGCTTTTTGTGGGCTGATGATGAGCAAACAGTTTCTATAACTCCGAAGATTGTAAAGCACGTCATAAACTATGCTCAAAGCCAAGGATGGAATCCTAAAGAAATTGGAAAGAATTTTGTTATCGAAAGTGCAGAAAAAGTATTGAAAATATAATTTGGAGGCTGTGGCCCAAGTTTACGCTGTGAGCGATCGCGCACAGCATACTCTCAAAAGTAAAAACATCCTAAATATGCGACAAGTCAAGTCCTGCGGCGTAATCGTAATGAGAAGGGAGCCGCGTTTAAGTTTTCTGCTGATGCAGCATACCCATCGTTATGATTTGCCAAAAGGTCATATTGAATTTGGCGAGGATGAGTGGGGTTGTGCTATACGCGAACTATATGAGGAAACGGGTATTGCAGCCAGCGACTTAGATTTTGATCCGCAATTTCGCTTCAGCCATAGTTATCAACTCCGCTACAAGAGATACGGTGGTGAAACAGTTAATAAGACGGTGGTGATTTTTTTAGGATGGCTGAAACACGAAGTAAATGTAATTTGTAGCGAACACGGCAATTTTACCTGGGTGGAATGGAATCCGCCTCATGCAATTCAGAAACAAACTATCGACCCTTTGCTGGAACAGTTGAATTTGTATTTTATGGAGGATGAATCTAGAATTTTTAGGTAAAAGTATCAGTAAACTTACTTTCTTACGGCTCAAAAATGACTAAATTTGTAGTGTGCTGAGTTTCGTTTCTCAACCCAGCCAACAAAATTTACCCAATTTAATACTAAAGAAGGCAAGACTATGGCAGATATCCGCAAACTGATAAATGAAATAGCTGCACAGGAAGTGCAGTTGCGCGATACTGAGTTTTTCGCGCCGTGTGTGCGTGGGGGAAAGGTGCGATCGCGTGTTGCAAACATTATCTACACTTTCTCCCCTCAGCCACAAGACTTTGAAGGATGGGGCATTTTTCAGCCAGTAAATGAAAAAACTGCCGAAATGGTGGAGGAACCCAGCCTTGTGCAGGTGGCGGAATATCTCAAGTTGCTAAAGCCGCTACGTTTGCGTCTGGCTTATGTTTTGCAAGGGCAGACGTGGCTGGCTTATCCTGTGAATGAATCTGATATGCAGCAGCGTTTGGGTGTCGCTAAGCCAGCAATAGTGCATTTGGTGACGGAGGGAGGGGTTTTTGAGCCGATAATTGCGCGTTGGGATGGTGGTGTCTGGTGGTTTGATGAAGTCGATCGACGTGGCGATCCGCTGGTTGGGGAACAACTGCGATCGCATCTGCGCTCTTTGTCGGATCAAAATATTCGCTTTGCTGGGATGACTCCAGAGATGCGTACTGTGTATGATTTGGCGTTGCAGCAGACGGAAGAATACCAGCGCCGAAGACAGCAACAGCAATCAATGGAACGTCAGCGACGGACGCGACAAACTACAAAACAGGCGCGGCGCGTGGAAAGACCGCGACGTAAGGCGGACGGTGATGAAGGACGCTTGCAGGAAGCGCTGCGGATGGGTGGAGGCGATTTGCGGGAATTCCGCGATCGCGGTGACTATTGGCAGATCGAGTGGACTACTAGCAACGGTGAGTGGCACACTTCTGCTATTGACAAAAAGGAGCTTACAGTTATCAGTTCTGGCATTTGCTTGAGCGGACGCGATCGCGATTTTGACTTGCAATCTCTGGTAGGTGTCATCGAAGCACGAGATAACTGGGATTTCTGAAGTTATTAGCAATTAGCAATTAGCCATTAGCCATTACCAATATGTCTATTTTCTTTCACGAACAACTCCACAGAACACCCGCATTAATGGCACAGTTGCGCGATTTCCCGGTGACTATTTGCGGTGCGGGGGCGCTGGGTGCAAATATTACGGAAAATCTGGCGCGTTCGGGTTTTGGTAAACTGGTGACAATCGATCGCGATCGCATTGAAGAACGCAACCTCTCCACCCAGCCTTACTACCGTTCAGACGTTGGTGCGTACAAAGTGAAAATTCTCACCAATACTATTTATCGCGCCTTGGGTGTCGCAGTCGATGGGCGTTCCAAAGAATTAACATCGGCAAACGTCGCCCAATTGCTTGCTGGTAGCGGTATTGTCATTGATACTTTTGACAACAGCACCAGTCGTCAAGTTGTCAAAGATTATTGCACCAATGCAAATATTCCTTGCCTACACGTCGGCTTAGCTTCCGACTATGCTGAGGTTATCTGGAACGAAATTTATCGCGTTCCTTCCCCAGCAAATGATGATGTTTGCGACTACCCCCTGGCAAGAAATTTGGTAATGTTAACTGTGGCGGTGGCTTGCGAAGTTATTGTCACTTTTGTTGTTAGTGGGAATAAAGAAAGTTTCACAGTGACGCTGGGAGATTTTGCCGTCAAACCATTTGATAACTTTTGAATTTTACAGCTTTGATATTGCACTTAGGTCGAGAAGTGCGAGAAAAAGCATTAGGGCTTACGCACGTCAACACGCTGTAGGGGCATGGCAATGCCATGCCCCCACGACAGAACCAGGCATTCACTAATTAACTGCGTAAGTCCTGAGCATGAAAAACAGCGTTAATTTCTATTAACCAGAGAAAGTGCAGCTTTTCTGATTCGGTGCGTTACCAATTTTTCAGCTCCCAAAGCGATCAGGAAACCACCTCCTAGGCAAGCAGCTTTTGAGAGATTTCCGCTCTCAATAACGAATCCAGAAATTGCTGCAACCACTCCTAGAACTACATATAACTGGAGCAGCCAAAGTGGTTGAAGCTTTAGATCCTTTAGTAACAACTCATCATGTTTGTTGAGCATAGCTTTTACAAATAGCTGAATTTATAGTGTTTCTCAGTTGGGTGGAATATATCGCGGTTCTAACGGGAAATGGCAATGCCATGTCCCTACAGATGTATCGCACCCAACCCTCGAATTGCTATAGAAAAACACCTAACTATCTATTGAACCACCTTAAAGCCTATTGCCATTACCTCTGCATTAAAATCTCGTTCCTGGGCTGCGGCCTGGGAACGAGATAAACTCGGAAGAGCCGAGCTGTTTACATTAATTTACCTAGTCTGAATCCGCCGATACCGCGCTTCTACGAAATTATAAATACCATAAGCGATTAGACCGAAGGCAACAATTCCTAAAAGCCAAGGGCCAAAAGGCTGTCGTGCTAGTGCTGCCAAGGCACCACCTAGTCCCTCAACTTGAGTGGCATCGGACTGCCGCGCCGCTTGGAGTAGAAAAAGACCGATAATGCTAAAAACGACACCACGAGAAGCAATACCAAATCTGCTAGCGAGTGTCGCCCATTTCTCCTCTTGTTGGCTCATCTCGCTGATTTTCCACTTTTTGCGGAATTTGGCTTTGTAAGCTCTGTAAAATTGATAGAAGCCCATGCCGATCACGGCGGCTCCCACAAGCCCAGTTAGAAATTGACCGAAGGGTTGCGCTAATAAGCGTGCTGTCCAGTCTTGGGAAGAATTACTATTACCCCCGCCTCCCGAACCCAGGATCAGCTTAATTGCACTCCAGGCTAACCCAGCATAGATCAAGCCGCTACCAGCGTATCCCAGACGCAGCGCAAGACCTTTGGCATCGGTGCCTTTGTTTTCTGGATCGGCGATCGCTTCCACGAAACGCCACAGCACGTAACCAAGCAAGCCGAAAGCTACTATAGCTAGTAAGAATTTCCCAAACGGCTGCGTCACAATGCTTTGCAGCGCACCCTTAGTATCAGTGGTTTTGCCGCCTGCACCAAACGCCGCCTGCGCCGCCAGCACTCCCACGGTGGCGTAAACCACTCCTCTAGCTCCAAAGCCCAAACGTGCCAGTCTCTCCACCCACTCAGAAGAATTAGCGCCAGTTATGGGGTCTTTTTGTCCGGTGTTCATAATATTATGTCTCTGCTTGGCTATCAGTAATTGGTGGGTTATGCCATTTTGGATTTTGAAACTCTTGCCTTTAATCAGTCATAAAATTTTAAGTTTTGCAAAGATAAACCAAAATGGTGTTCCAACCATTTTTTAACAAAAATCACTTTTTACCACATCTATCTAAGTGCTTAACTAATATTTTGAAAAGTGCTGAGTGCTGAATAAACTTAAGCGACTTTTCTCTCTCTCACCAGTCGTTTATACAACTTAGTAAAACATCTGATGCGGATACTTTTAGTCGAAGATGAGCCTGATTTGGGTGCGGCAATTAAACGAACCTTAAGCCAGGAAGCGTATATAGTTGATTGGGTTCTGGATGGCACGCAAGCATGGGAATTTTTAGAAAGCCAGTGGACGCAATATACGCTGGCTATTTTCGATTGGTTACTACCAGGATTATCAGGAATCGAGTTATGTGTAAAGCTACGGCAGCAAAATAATCCTCTACCAGTTTTGATGCTAACTGCTAAAGACAGTATGGAAGATAAAGTTGCTGGGTTGGATGCTGGTGCTGATGATTATTTAATCAAGCCGTTCGGCATGGCAGAACTGTTAGCGAGGCTGCGGGCATTGCAAAGGCGATCGCCTCAACTTCAAGCCCCAGCTCTGCAAGTTGGCAGTTTGACTTTAGATTACACTACTCATACGGTTTGTTATCAGAATAAGCAAGCTATTCCTCTGACTATTAAGGAATTTCAACTGTTAGAGTATTTTATGAAGCATCCGACGCAGATTGTTACTCGCGACCAACTTCTAAATCAGCTTTGGGAATTGGGCGCAGAACCGATGAGTAATGTGGTGGCGGCTCAGATGCGGCTGCTGCGTCGTAAATTAGCTGAATATGGATGCGATCGCGTCCTCGAAACTGTCTATGGTGTGGGATATCGTTTAAATAGTCATTAGTCATTAGTTAATAACTAATGGCTAATATCAATAAACAATTAGCCATCCTGACCTTAGCAACTATTAACGTGAATCAAAATAAACTATTTCAGCTAACGCGCTGGCGACTGGCTGGCTGGTATGTTGGCATCATGGGCTTGATTCTGAGTTTGTGTGGATTTGCTGTTTACCGCGCGATCGCTCATGCTAATTGGAACGCACTCGATCGAGAATTAGAATCTGTCGCCGGAACGCTACACGATAGCATTGAACCAACTTTGAAGCAGCCTGGACGCTTGGAACCAATTACTCAAAAACTCTTACCAGATATTTGTCTTGCTCTTAACGGCTGCGTTACCCAATTAGAAAATACACAGCGTCACGCAATAGGCGCAATTCACCAAGGCGACTACTACGTGCGTTTATTGGATCGTTCAGGACGCTTAATTGCTTTGGCAGGACTTCAGCCAGAGGGATTATATCAAACATCAAAACGGGAATTGTGGCAAATTCACAAGGATCGCCAAGGTACTCGCTACCATCAAATTTCTCTGTCTCTGCATACCCAAGATAATCACTCTTGGGGATACATTCAGGTGGGGCGAAGTCTTAAAGACCTTGACAATCAACTTGCTGTCTTGAAATTTATCTTATTATTAGGCTTGCCAGTGGCAATGATTTTGGTAGGCGGTTCTAGTTGGTTGTTGGCTGGACTAGCGATGCAACCAATTTACCAATCTTATCGCCAGATTCAACAATTTACAGCGGATGCTGCCCATGAGTTACGGACACCTCTAGCTGCAATCCAAGCGACGGTAGAATCTTCATTGAGAATAAATAAACTAAGTGGAAGAGAGGCGAGAGACACCCTTATAACTCTTGAGCGTCAGAATCACCGCCTATCTGAACTTGTTAAGGATTTGTTATTACTATCTCGCATGGATCAGCAGGTTTCGCCTATAAAAGTTCGTCTCACCTGTCTCAATGATTTAGTCAGTGATGT
Organism: Funiculus sociatus GB2-C1; assembly: GCF_039962115.1. Taxonomy (NCBI): domain Bacteria; kingdom Bacillati; phylum Cyanobacteriota; class Cyanophyceae; order Coleofasciculales; family Coleofasciculaceae; genus Funiculus; species Funiculus sociatus. The sequence goes on from NZ_JAMPKJ010000001.1 coordinate 169,919, forward strand.
GACAGAAGAATTGGCAGCGCTGGCGATCGCATCTGATGTTAATCTTATGGCTGACAACGGCAATGTAGGCGAGCCTTTGTATGTAAATGGTGACGAGGAACAGCTGTATCGTCTGCTTTGTAACTTAGTTATTAACGCTATTCAATACACGCCCGTCGGGGAAGAGGTGATGGTTACTTTAGAAAGTAGCGATCGCACTGCGCTGATTCACATAAAAGATACAGGCATCGGCATTACAGCGCAACAACAAAAGCTGATTTTTAACCGATTCTATCGCGTGAATAGCGATCGCTCCCGAAACAGTGGCGGTTCTGGCTTGGGATTGCCGATTGCGCTAGCGATCGCTACTGCCCACAACGGCAGCATACACGTTGAGAGCAAATTGGGCAAAGGCAGCACTTTTACCGTTAAACTGCCTATGCACAATTCAGCCTAAATATCAAGCTTTTGCCATTGCCCACGAAGCCCGCGTTGGCAGGTTTCGCTCGTGTAACCGTACCCTACAGGGTGTCGGCAGTAGTGATTTCATCCTGATTTCATTATCTTTTGCAAAACTTGTTAAATGCTGTGATATAAGGAATTTCTAGCCATGCGCTTCCACCTTATGGCCATGCGTTCTGTTTCAGGAATATTTCTATTTTTGTTGTTACTTATAACGCCAAAGTTTGTTTTAGCTCATGGTGGACATGGAGACGAATTTCATCAAGAAACAGAAGCAAATCCGGGGACTCAACAGGGAATTCAGGTGGATGCTCAAACAGTAAAGCGGATGGGAATTGAAGTTAAACCTGTCACGAAGCAGCAGATGAATTTTGGCATTAAAACTACAGGTCAAATTGAAACTTTGCCCAGCCAAAAAGTAGAAGTTACTTCACCAACTCCAGGTAAAATTGTTGAACTTTTAGTAGAACCTGGTGCCGTTGTCCAAGCAGGCAAAGTTATCGCCGTCATCGCCGCACCTGACTTAGTAGAATTGCGCGTCAATTCTCAGGAAAAACGGGCAGAAGCAGAGGCAGATTTGCAACAAGCTGAAGCTGATTTAAAGTTAGCCGAACAAAATTATCAGAGATACTTGCAGATAGCCGCAGCAGACATAAAACAAGCCCGCAGCCAGTTAGCATTGGCTGAGGAACGGTATAACCGAGATCGGGAACTCTCATCACAGGGAGCAATTCCGCGCCGCCAGGTGCTGGAAGACGAAACCGAACTGGCAGAAGCTTTGGCGACAGTTACCAAAGCCACTAGCCGCCGGGAAGTTCTGGAAGCTGAAGCGCAACTTAAACGCGCTAAATCAGCGGTAGAAGTGGCAAAATCTCGTATCCGCCTGAGTAACGCCACTTATCAAACTCGACTGCAACAGTTGGGAACTCGCGCTAATGACAAAGGACTGGTGACGGTGACTGCACCGATTTCTGGAACTGTTGCTGATCGGGAAATCACCCTTGGTCAATCGGTGGAAGAGGCGGGGGAAAAGTTGATGACTATCCTCAATAATAGTCGGGTTTGGGCTACGGCGAATATCTACGAAAAAGATTTAGAAAAAGTGAAAATTGGGCAACAAGCGATCGCAAAGGTTGCTAGTTTGCCGAATCGTACTTTTACAGGCAAGATTGCCGTAATTGGCTCGGTTGTAGAAGGTGAAACGCGGGTTGTACCAGTCAAAGCCGAACTGGATAATGCTGATGGACAGTTGAAACCGGGAATGTTTGCCCAATTAGAAGTTTTGACTGATAAGACACCAACTGCTGTGTTAGTGATGCCAACTTCAGCTGTAGTAGAAGCCAATGGCAGGCAGCTAGTTTATGTGGAAAATGGTACAACTTTCGAGCCTGCTGAAATCGCTTTGGGCAGAACTTTGGGAGACTTGGTTGAAATTAAGAGTGGCTTGTTTGATGGCGATCGCATCGTCACCCAAGGCGCAATTCAACTTTACGCCGAATCTTTAAAAGGCAATCGCTCCCAACAACAGGGCGCAATTCGGGGGGCGGAAAAAGGGAAAAGTGAAGAAAAAGAGTCAATAATCCAAAATTTCCTTCCCTGGTTGTGGGTTGTAGGTGGTGGGGGAGCGATCGCATCTGGTGCTTTTTGGTTAGGTCGTCGCACCAAAAAAGCCGTCAGTTTGGTAGAATTCTCAATTCCCGAAATGCCGAAAACTCAGGATTCCGATCCCCAGCAACTAACCCCAAAACGGTAGATTATGCCTATCTCTAGCCTGAACGCCTGAGCAAGCTAAGATCCAGACATGAAGGCGCTAAAAGAGCGATTATGGTAAACTACAATCCGCTGCAAAATCTACCCTCAAGTGACGAACTACCAGATTCTGACGACACTCCAGTGGATCATGAATTGCAAATCCTAATCCCCACCTTACTGAGGATAATTTTAAATTTGCTGTGGGCTAGTCGTAACGACTGGTTTTTCGGCGTAAATATGGGCATTTACCATACATCTGGGACAAATCCCAGAATTGCCATAGTTCCCGATAGTTTCCTGAGTTTGGGAGTACCGCGGCTCAAGAATGGTAAGTTACGACCAAGTTACATCGTTTGGGAAGAAAATAACATTGTTCCAATTTGGGTCTTAGAAGTCGTTTCCAAAACCTACGGGGGAGAATACGACGAGAAAATTACCGATTATGCCCGATTAGGGGTGTTGTACTATTGCGTTTACAACCCCGATTATTCTCGGCGCGACAAGCATAATGTCTTGGAGGTGTACCGCTTGGTGAACGGAGAATATGTACGTCAACCGGGTGAACCCGTCTGGATGCCGGAAATTGGCTTAGGAATTGGGCGCGAAAATGGCACTCACGATCGCTGTCATCGGGAATGGCTTTATTGGTATGACGAGCAAGGTAATAGATTCCCAACGCCAGATGAACGAACAGAGCAAGAGCGGCAACGAGCTGAGCGGCTGGTAGAGTTACTACGGGAAAGGGGGATTGACCCGGAAACTCTCAGTTAGAGGTTTAATTTGTGTAAGTGACTATGGAGAGAATTTTACAAGTTACCAGTGTTTGTCACAGAGAAGGAAAACGTAGGCTTGTCTCTTTTCCCACCAAAACCCAGTCACACCCCAACTCAACCCGCCCAACCTGACAGCAACAGCAGGCAAATGTCCATTGGGAGCCGAGGAATTGAAGGTAAGGTCATCGACTTGTAGCCAGTTTTGATTCACGCGCCATTTTATGCGATCGCTAAAAGCTTCATAAATTTGATCGTCAGCGTTGAAATTTCCGCCTACGCTTTTCCAAATTTGCTTTTGTACACTAAGTCCAAAGCGTCCATCAGAGGATTCTAACCAAAGTTGGTCGATAGCGCGAAGGTCTTCACAAGGTAATTTTTCGATGGCTGCTACATCCAACCAACCTTCTTTTTCTCGATCTGCCACTTGAAGCATAATCCTGAGTGTTTCTTCGTCAGCTTCTTTCAATCTTCCTGATGCTAGGAGAACAGCTAGTTTTGAAGCTAATATTGGCTTACTTTGTTGAGTTGCAGGCTTTGCGAAAACGTCATTGATAGATGTTTTCAACTCGCGCATACCATCTTCAATCTCACCGATCAAACTTCCCAGTGGCGGTGACTGGATGCTTGTTTCTGGATTCTTCGGCGGCGGCTGATTTAAGTTTTCCCACTTTCTTGCTTCTTCACGCTGAGCTAATCGCTGACGTTTGTCTTGTTCGCGTCGTTGCTCCTCTTGTCGGTGCTGCTTCCATGCAGCCCAGGCTGACACTCCCGCCGCTACTACTACGACGATTACGAGCATCACCCGAATAATTGCCACTTTACCCATAACTCTTCTACTTCTTAGCTAAAATTTCATCCTGATTTCATTTTGCTGTGTCAATTATTAAAAAGGGATTCTCACGACTGACAAACCAAAAATGCTCAGTGCCATCATCAAATGGTCTATTAAACAACGCTGGATAGTTATCCTCGCCGCCGGGGTAATTACAGTATGGATCTTTCGCGTGGCTTCGCAAATGCCAGTGGATGTTTTTCCCAATTTTGCTCCACCCCAAGTAGAAATACAAACTGAAGCCCCAGGATTGGCACCAGAGGAAGTAGAATCCCTCGTTACTTTACCTATTGAAAGTGCAATTAATGGGACTCCGGGGGTAACAACAGTACGCTCCGCCTCAGCGGTGGGACTCTCAGTTGTGAAAGTTATCTTCAACTGGGAAACTGATATTTATCAAGCCCGACAGTTAGTGACAGAAAGATTGCAGCAAGCTCAAGAAAAGCTACCAGAAACTGTCGATTCACCCCAAATTTCGCCTATTAGTTCCTCTATCGGTACTGTACTCCAATATGCTTTTACTATTACCCAAGATAAACCTCAATCCCAAATCGACTTAATGGAGCTACGGCGGATTGTCGATTGGCAAGTGACAAATCGCCTCTTAGCTGTTCCTGGTGTCTCGCAAGTTGTGGCTTATGGCGGTGATATTCGCCAGTATCAAGTATTAGTTGATTCAGAAAAGCTGAAAGCGTTTAATATCTCTTTGCACGAAGTACAAGAAGCTGCTGCTGCTGCTAATGTTAATGCTCCTGGTGGTTATTTAACTAATCCAGACCAAGAATTATTAATCCGAGGCATTGGGCGAATTGAATCTATTGAAGACTTACAGCAATCGGTAATTAAATCTCGCAATGGTACACCCATTATGCTAGGAGATGTTGCTGATGTTAAAATTGGTGCTGCCTTGAAGCGTGGCGATGCCAGCTTGAACGGCAAAAAGGCAATAGTTTTAATGGTTAATAAACAGCCGCTTGTTGATACTCCGACTGTCACTCGTGCCATAGAAACGGCAATGGCAGAGGTTAAATCTGGCTTACCCAAAGATGTGCAAGTGCAGGTTACTTTTCGTCAGGAAGACTTTATCGACGCCTCGATTGAAAATGTTAGGGAAGCTTTGGTAGAAGGTAGCTTTATTGTTGCCCTAATTTTGATTCCGTTTTTGATGAATTGGCGGACTCTTGTAGTTAGCCTCACGGCGCTTCCCTTGTCTTTGCTGTTAGGATTGCTGGCGTTAAATTGGCTGGGACAGGGACTTAATACGATGACTTTGGGCGGCTTGGCTGTAGCCATTGGTTCAGCGGTAGATGATGCGATTGTGGATGCTGAAAATGTCTACCGTTCTCTGCGGGAATATAAGAACAAGGGACTGGGGACTGGGGAAAGTGGACAGAGGAATTTTCTCAATTCCGAATCCCAAATTCCAAATATAAAATCTCCTTTAGATGTGGTTTTTGAAGGCTGTCAGGAGGTGCGCGATTCTCTGTTTGGTGCCACATTAATTACGGTGGTTGTATTTTCCCCAATTTTTGCTTTAGCTGGTGTAGAAGGTCGCATTTTTGCACCGATGGGTATTGCTTATTTAGTGGCAGTTTTGGCTTCTAGTGTTACAGCACTTACAGTTACTCCAGCTTTATGTGCTATCTTACTGCCTCACGGTAGTTTTCCAGAAAAAGAACCGTGGGTGGCGAGATTTTTTAAAGGGCTTTATCGTCCCTTTTTAATGTTTTCTCTGCGTAGTTCTAAGCTAATTTCTGCGATCGCGATCGCATCTCTTGTAGCAGCAATTGCGATCGCGCCTTCGTTGGGACGGGTATTTTTGCCGGAGTTTCAAGAGCGATCGCTAGTCAATACCCTGACTCTCTATCCCGGTGTTTCTCTGGATAATACCAACCGTGCTGGTGAAGCGCTTCAAGATGCTCTCAAGGACGATCCCCGCTTTGATTTTATCCAGTTACGATCGGGACGCGCCCCCGGAGATGCTGATGCAGCAGGTGTGAACTTTGGCCATTTGGATGTGGAACTGAGCGAAGCTGGGATAAAAGACCGCAAAGGAAGTATTGAAAAGCTACGGGAAGAATTTGCTAAATTACCTGGTGTTGCGCCCAATATTGGCGGTTTTATTTCTCACCGGATGGATGAAGTGCTATCAGGGGTGAGGAGTGCGATCGCGCTCAAAATTTTTGGCCCCGACTTGCAGCAACTCCGCACAATTGGTAGACAAATCGAAGACATCATGAAAACTGTCCCCGGTATTGTAGACTTGCAACTAGAACCCCAACTGCCAATTAGACAGATCCAAATTCAGTTTGACAGGTCAGCTGCTGCTCGTTATGGTTTAACTGTGGGCGAACTGTCAGAAACTATTGAAACAGCACTCAATGGAAAAGTCGTTTCCCAAGTCTTAGAGGAGCAACAAACCTTTGACCTTGTGGTGTGGTTAAAAGAAGATGCTCGCCGCAACTTGGATACTATTAGTAATTTGCTAGTCGATACTCCTAACAATCAAAAAATTCCCCTCGCTCAAGTTGCCAAAATTGACTACGGGACAGGCCCAAATACTATCAACCGTGAAAATGTTTCCCGTTTAATTGTTGTATCCGCCAACGCCAGTGGCAGAGATTTGCGCTCTGTAGTAGATGAAATTAGCGCCAAAGTTAAGCAACAAGTGCAATTACCTCCTGGTTACTTTATTCAATATGGCGGTCAATTCGAGTCGGAACAACGAGCTACCCAAAACATATTATTATTTAGCTCTCTAGCTTTTGTAGTAATTACGATATTAATATATTTCTCAGTTAAATCTTTTCCCTCAACTGCGATGATTATGATTAATTTACCCTTAGCATTAGTGGGAGGAGTGCTTTCAATTGCGCTCACAGATGGTGTTATCTCTGTGGCTTCTCTGGTTGGTTTTATCACCCTGTTTGGTGTCGCCACTCGCAACGGGTTGTTATTAGTTGATAATTACAATGCTAAATTTGCCGATGGTTTGCCTTTCCGTGAAGTCATAATTGAAGGCTCCATGCAGCGGCTAAATGCTATTTTGATGACGGCTTTTACCTCGGCTTTAGGCTTGTTACCTCTGGTATTTGGCGGTGGTGCTGGTAAAGAAATTCTGCAACCTTTAGCGGTAGTGGTGTTGGGGGGATTGTTTACTTCTACAGCTTTAACGCTGTTAGTATTACCTGCTTTGTATGCTCAGTTTGGGAAAATTTTGATACCTAAAAAGGTTTGATATAAAGCGCCAAGGACGCAAAGGAAAGATGAAATCATTTAAGGTAAGTTTGGCTGTTTTTGCTATGGGATTACTTCTTTTGGGTTCCTGTAGCAACGGACAACAAGCAGCAACTCCAGATAATAGTCCTGCTGTTTCTTCCTCAGAAACGGCTCAAAAAGGCGACCACTCTACACCTGCCAAAGGAGGTAAAGTTGTGGAGACGGGAAACTATCATTTAGAGTTTGTTCCTGAAAAGGAAGATAAAGGCACTCATCTGGATTTGTATCTCCAGAAAGGTGACACTCACGAAGCGATTCCTAACGCCAAAGTTACGGCTCAGGTTCAGTTACCTAATGGTAGTCAAAAAACGCTAGATATGAAATACGACGCTCAGGGTAAACACTACGCTGTTTTGCTACCTGAGCAAGCACCTGGGGAGTATAAAGTTGTTATTCTCTCTGATATTAGTGGCGAAAAGGTAAATGGGCGTTTTACCTTTAATCGATAGACATTTTGTTGATAGCCAAGCGGTGAGGCAGAGCCTCTAATTTCTAGTTTCCCTAAGTCTGGAAACTAGAAATTAGAGATATTTTTAGTCGTTTCCTGTCACTTTTTGAATTAAATCTTGTGCTTTTTCTATCAAATTTGGCTCGGAATTTTCTTCTGTAGCGCTTTTTACTGTCTTGACGTTAGCCTTCTCATTGAAGTCAAAGGTTTTATTGGCATTTTCTGATGCCTGCTTTTCTTCTTCTAAAATACCTGTGGCTTCGCTATATTCGTAGGCGCGATCAATTTTTTCTTGAGATGACAGCTTGTCTTTTGAATGTAGAACTGCATAACTCGGTGCGGCGAAAATAAATATACCTGACAAGCTGATTAAAGCCATCAAACCTAAAACAAAAATACGCTTTTGCATTCCTTCCTTGAGAGCTAATAAAATTCTTTGCATGAAAATTACCTCCTGATTTTGTTTTCGCAATACTTTGAGCAGACGCGAGTAGATAAAACTACTAACGTCATCTATTAGTACGAAATGAATCGTACTTGTCCAGCTACAACTGTGCCTTCTGCCGCAGGACACATTAATTTTTTTGAGGCAACCACTCTTGATGAATATTAAGCCCTCGGCTTTGCATGGTATGTTCAAATAAATCGGTGGGGAGTGCCTGTTCTACTGCCCAAACACCGGGTTTTTTGAGTTTCCCAGTTAGCAATAATTCGGCAAGGCTGCCAGTACCATAACCAGCTGCAACTGCTGTGTTTTCATGCACTAAAGTTGAGCAAAACTTGGCTGGTTGTCCATCTTTACGTCCGCTGGCTTCAGAACGAATGGCTACGCCAACTCCGGTAAAGCGATCGCTTACATCGGTCATGCGGTGACTGACTCTGGCTAAAAACTCGATGACATAACGATTTCTTAGCCAGCTGGAAGGCCACCAGTGGGCAACGCTCCAGGTAAGGTAATTGTAAAAATCGGGAACTGTGCCAAATTTGGTGATTACGGTTTTGACTGGGAAAGTTTCCGGTAGCGTAAAGGCTTCTGGCATATCAAACCAGTAAACGCCAGTGCGACCGTAAGGCGGCGGAAACTCAATGACTTCGCGATCGCTATACGGCTTTATCTCCTGCCATTGACCATCTATCCAAACTTCAAAGGGTTTTTGCAACCCTAGAAATGTGGTTCGCATCACCGTCACCCCACTCCCGCCGGAACCCGATACTAGATAACTTAGGTGAATCCTGTCTGTCTCATCTAGCTGCTCGACGCACTGGCGCACCATACTATTAGAGATACCGGGGAAAATTCCCGTATTAACAATCGCTGTCACCCCCGCAGCGGCAGCTTCTTCCCGGCAATCTAAGGCTTTGCGTGTATAGGATGGGTGATCGCTGACATCCAGATAGTTGACACCCTCTTTTATACAGAGTTTTAGGACTCTATCATCCCGGTAATGAAATGGCCCCGCACAGTGGATTACCAGATTACAAGAGGCGATCGCATCCCTGAGTACCGAGTCGTCTGCCAAATCTAGAGCCAGGAATTTCACTTTCGACCCCAGCTCTTGAGTGACCGACATCCCAGCAGCTTCGTGTCTGCCAGTAAGTATAACTTGCGCCTGTGTGTGTGCGACCAGATCGGCTGCTACGCTGCTGCCAATCCGTCCGCTTCCTCCAAGAATTAAAACCTGTGTCATTAATCAAGTTTTATTAACGCTAACTTCAGTTCATCAGTTTAGAATGCTTTTCTTCATCGGTTACAAGGAATACTTTGCCTCCTCAGAAAGGATGAAGAATAATTTATTCTCTCCATCTCTATGCATCCGTTACCTAACCTCTAGCCCTACTTAGTCTACAAAATTATCAGGATAATAAGGAAAAACTATTTTGATCTATGAGATACAGACAATGCGCTGCTGATTTGTGCTAATAGAATAATTCTCCTAACCTTCTGATACCAAACAATAGTATATTATGGGCAAATACAATAGGGTGTGAAATTGTTTAAAACCTCTTAATCTCCAAATAACCTGAGTACATTGTTCAAGAGGGCGCGAACAATATAATTATCTAAATTTGGCATAAATTCGCGCTTTGAAATTGTCCCAGATGTAGAAGAAAAAATGTTCGTCCAGCAGATTGAGGCTTCTTTACGACGACTCCAGAACCTGAGTATGCAAGAATGCAGGCAGCCGTAGAAGAATGGCAAACAGCGTCGAAAAACGCGATCGCTCATCAAAACTGCTAGTCGCCACCCGTCATACTCTGGAAGTGGAGAGGAGAGCGTTATTATGATTTGGTTTGACAATAACCCGCAAACGGGTATTTGGTGACAAATCCCATTGGGGTTATTATAGAAGCAACCCAAGCAGCAGCAAGCTTGCTGAAGGTTTCCCTGAAAAGTTGGGTGGGCAAACCGTTAGCTATCTTTGTGGCAGGTTCGGCTCGGTAAAACTTTTATAGAAACTTAAGTCAGGTACTCCAAAACCTAGAAACCCAGAAATGGGAGGTTAACATTCAGACAAAAACAGGGGACGTTCTTTCCTTCTGCCTTTAAGTTTAGCGCAGCACTAGACTTTAGCGGTCAGGTGATGGAATAACGAAGAGCTGTTAGAAGAAATTACACAGCGTAAGCGGTACGAAGCAGCTATGGAGAGCGATCGCAATAATTTGGAAAAGCAAGTTGAACAACAAACCGCCGAGCTTCAGAAAGCCAATGAACAACTAAAACAGGAGATCGCCAAGCGTCAACGCGCCCAAAAAGCCCTCTCGCAAAGGGCTGAAGGAGAATGGGTAATCCGAGTCATTACCGAGCGCATCCGCGGGTCATTAAACTTGGAGGAAGTTCTTAATACTACGGTGGCAGAAATCCGACAATTTCTGGAGAGCGATCGCTCTGTCATATACCAAATTAAGGGAAATGAACAAGCCGTAGTGGTGGCTGAATCAGTTGATGCGGCTTGGCCCTCTATTTTAGGCGTTAACATTGCCTCAACCTCGTTTCAAGAACGGATAGCAGTCTATCGCGAGGGAAAGGTAAGAGCGATCGATGATATACAACAAGAAGCCTTTCCTATAGCTATTAACGAGTATGTGCAGCAACAGCAAGTCAAAGCCGCCTTGGTAGCTCCCATCCTGCACGGTAATAAGTTTTGGGGGGTACTTGCAACTCATCAATGTTCCGCACAACGTCACTGGGAACCGTTTGAGATCGATCTGCTCAAGCAATTGGCAACACAAGTGTCAATTGCCATTCAGCAATCAGAGCTTTATCAGCAAGTGCAGCAACTCAACGCTAACCTGGAGTTCCAAGTACGCGAACGCACCGCCCAACTGCAACAATCCCTCGACTTTGAAGCGATGCTTAAACGCATCACTGACGATGTACGCGATAGCCTCGACGAAAACCAAATTTTGCAAATAGTCGTTTGGGAATTAGCCGTCGGGTTGAACATAGAAGGCTGCGATACCGCTTTGTATGATAGCGATCGCGCTACCTCTACCATTCGCTATGAGTATACTCTGGGAATGCCCACCGCTCAGGGGCATTTGGTGCAAATGGCAGAGTTTCGCGAAGGTTATAATCAGCTTCTGCACGGTCTGTATTTCCAATTTTGTCCACTCGGCCCCGATATTCGCGGTACCTTCGCTAGACTTATTTGCCCGATTTTCGATGACCAAGGTGTGCTAGGTGATTTATGCTTATTCAAGCCGCCCCAAGAAGCCTTTAACGAAAAAGAAATCCGACTGGTGCAGCAAGTGGCGAATCAGTGCGCGATCGCTATTCGCCAAGCGAGATTGTATCAAGCAGCGCGATCGCAAATCGAGGCTCTACAAAATCTCAATCGCCTCAAAGATGACTTTCTCAACACCGTTTCTCACGAATTACGCACCCCCGTCGCCAACATGAAAATGGCGATTCAAATGCTTTCCATCGCCCTTAATCGAGACTCGCCATTTTTAGCGGAACTCAGCAAACCAAAAGCAGAACAAAGCAAAGTGGCTCGCTACTTTCAGATATTGCAAAACGAATGCAATCGCGAAATTCGCCTCATTGATGACCTTTTGGACTTGCAGCGACTGTATACAGAAGCTCAACCTTTATTACTAACATCAATTCAGCTACAGGAATGGCTACCGCCAATTGTAGAACCATTTCAAGAACGATCCGAAAACCGCCAGCAAACCTTGCTTCTTAACATCCCCCCCAATTTGCCCCGATTCACCTGCGATCCCACTACTCTAGCCAGAATATTGACCGAATTGCTAGAAAATGCCTGCAAATACACCCCCCCATTAGAAACAATTACACTCACAGTCCAAACTGTTGAAACAGCCCACTCAAATCTCATGCAGTTGAGCGTAATCAATTCTGGAGTTGAGATTCCACAAAGCGAACTAAATCGGATTTTTGAGAAATTCTATCGCATTCCTAGTTCCGATCCCTGGAAGCAAGGCGGAACTGGATTAGGACTAGCTCTAGTAAAAAAATTAGTAGCACATTTGGGAGGTACCCTGCGAGTAGAAAGTAAAAATCGTCAAACCACATTTACCATAGAGTTGCCCATTAATGATCTTAATTAATCATTATTTCTTAAACAACTAAAATATACTGTTGATATGCGTCAAACCATTAACGGATGCTATTACTGCATAATGGTTGCACTTGGTTGTATCTGGCTATTTCGCAGGCTTCGACATTAGCTTGTATTCAGTTGCAATGCTGCTGTCGCCGCCACAACGGTTACGCAACTATTGCTCTTACCAGCGACAGTTACCGCCTAAATCAGTACAGCTTGATAATTATTTCCCGAACCGAGTTTAAATAATTTATACATGAAATTCACATTTACTTTAAAAACTTCCCAGTATAATTCCGTATAATCTGGGAGGTAACAGTTATAAGAATACTGTATTCTTTTAATTAGTAAAAATAACTAGCCTAGGTAGAATAAACAGGATAAGGAAATTGGAACAATTTTGTCATGTTTTGGTAATTGAAGATCCAAAAGGTAGACGTACAGTTTCCTTTGAAGCTAGTACCTATTCAATAGGTCGCGATCGCAGCAACTCGGTAGTTTTGAACTCTCGACTAATTTCTCGCCATCATGCTACTTTGTTCCGAGTTAAAAATCCAGTAAATGGCGATTATTTATATTGGATAATAGACGGAGACTTACAAGGTAATCTTAGCACAAATGGGCTAGTTGTCAATGGGCGACGTTGCTTTGCTCACGAATTAAAGCATGAGGATATGATCATATTTGGAGGGATTATTAAGGCAAGCTATCGGATAGTACCTAAATTATCAAAGGCAGAATTACTAAATTATGGCAAACAAGTAGATTTTTCTACTTTTCCAGCCTGCTCAAGCACTCTCTTTCAACCGATATCAGCATCAAATCTCAAGGTTGCCAAATTAAGTGAATCGGCTCTAGTTAGATTAGCTTCTTTTCCGGAACTACTACCCAATCCTATTGTAGAAATTAATTTATCAGGGATAATTACATATATAAATCCAGCGGCACTAATAAAATTTCCCGATATTCAAGAGGCTACAAAACAGCATCCGCTGATCGGAGATTTAATAGCAAAGCTTCAAAAAAGTAAAGGGAAAGTTTTTGTTCGGGAACTGCAAATTGGTAGTGAAGTATTTGAACAATATGTACACTACATTGCTGAAAACGAGCTAATTAGAAGTTACGTTTTTGATATCACTGAGCGCAAGGGGGCAGAGGAAGTATTAAAAACGCAGGCTTTAGTGCTTGAGAGCATGGCAGAAGGTGTCAACGTCTCTGACGAAAATGGCATTATCTTCTTTACTAATCCAGCATTTGAAGCAATGTTCGGATATGAGCGAGGGGAGTTGATTGGCAAACCTGTATCGATTTTAAGCGCCCATCCACCGGAAGACAATACTCAAATATATGGCGATTTCGTCGAACAATTACAGGCTCAAAGTTCTGGATTTGGAGAGTTTTTTAACCGCAGGAAGGACGGCTCTGTGTTCACCACCTATGCCCGGATCAGCACCTTAGAAATCGGGGATAAGAAATATTGGGTTTGCGTCCAAGAAGACATTACTGAACGCAAAGCTGCTGAGGCAATGATCCAATATCAAGCTTTTCATGACCTCCTCACAGGTTTGCCAAACCGAACGCTATTTAATAAAAAACTTCTTCAGGCACTAGCAGATGCACGTTATCGGCAATACAGTTTGGCTGTCATGTTTATCGATATGGATCGCTTTAAGACCATTAACGATACACTGGGACACGCTGTGGGCGATCGCTTATTACAACTCTTTGCAGAACGAATGGCAAACTGTCTGCGGGATAATGACACTGTTGCCCGTTGGGGAGGCGATGAATTCACCCTGCTACTGCCCCACATCAACGATCCAAAAGATGCCGCCAAGATTGCCCAACGCATTTTAGATGCTTTGAAACCTGCTTTTAGCCTGGAGGGACACCAACTTCATATGAGCAGCAGCATCGGCATCGCTCTTTATCCCCAGGATGGAGAAGATCCCGAAACTCTCTTAAGAAACGCCGATATTTCCTTATACCGCGCCAAGGAACAGGGCAGAAATAACTACCGATTTTATGTCCCAGCAATGAATTCTCAAGCTTGTGAATTATTAACGCTGGAAAATCGGCTGCACCATGCTCTCAGAGAGGGAGAGTTTGTTATTTACTACCAACCTCAAGTAAATATCAAGACGGGAGAGATTATCGCGATGGAAGCTCTTTTGCGTTGGAATCACCCGACTCTAGGACTCGTCTCTCCGAAAAAATTTATTCCCCTGGCTGAAGAAAACGGATTAATCATACCCATTGGTGAATGGGTATTGCGGACTGCTTGCGCTCAAAATAAAGCTTGGCAAAAAGTAGGTTTCTCACCGCTAAGGATGGCAGTTAACCTCTCAGCTAGACAGTTCCAACAACCAAATCTAGTAGCAATGGTGAGGCAGGTGTTAGCAGAAACAGGACTTTCGCCTCACTTTCTGGAGTTGGAAATTACAGAAAGCACTATCATGCAGAATGTGGACAAAGGGCGGGAATGGGTGCGCGATCTGTACGCGATGGGAGTTCACATCAGTATGGATGATTTTGGGACAGGCTATTCTTCTCTGGGTTATTTAAAGAAATTTCCGTTCCATACGCTCAAAATCGATCAATCTTTTGTGCGCGATTTGCGTGATGAACCGGAGGATACAGCGATTATTTCAGCTGTGATTGCATTAGGACGTGGTTTGAATCTCCGGGTAGTGGCTGAAGGTGTGGAAACTCATCAGCAAATGGAATTATTGCAAAGTCTCCAGTGCGAGGAAATGCAAGGTTACTGGTTCAGTATGCCCCTAGAGGTGGACGATGCCACAAACTTCCTGAATACCTATAGGATGAAATCCAAACTTCCAGGGCATGGGGATAATAAAAAAAAATCTGAAAATGCAGCTTGCCAATACCTGAACTGTTGTGCATAATTTCTATCCCTGATGGAGATGGAAGCGTCGGAGCGATCGCATTCTCGATTTATTTATAGATAGGTCTATCAAGGTTAAACTCAGCCGGACTATCTCCAGTCTCTAAAAGGTAGCAGTCTGTATAACTTAAAACAAGATTATTTAATATAAACTCGCCCAATACATGAGCCAGCTTTCCTTGGTAAGTAATCTGGGTATTAGCGATATCAAATCTGGTTGATTGCCCATAAATATAGAACCCCACCATAGCAAGCGGGGGAGGAGAGCCACCGCTTGCTCTCTATGGGTTGGGGTTCCTTTTAATTATGGGTAATTAACCAGACATGATATGAGACGAATTTACGGCTAGGTGTCAGAGGAGATTTTAAAGACAGACTCGACAGTTGATCTGATAGAATTCCCCGCATCCTTCAGAGTTTGGGTAAATGGCTGCTGCGTGTGCAGGAAAACACGAGCGCAGTTGCGTCCAGGCATCCCGGAAACGGAACCGCCTGGATGGGTTCCAGCACCGCTCAAGAATAGCCCTTCTATGGGAGTTTTGTAGTTAGCTAATTCCGGTAAGGGACGGAAGAAGATCATCTGGTCGAGGGTCATGTCGATGTGGTAGTAGTTCCCTTTATAAGCGCCCAGTCTCTCTCCCAGTTCTGCCGGACTTTCCACAGCACGGGCGATGATTGAGTGCTTGAGATTTGGGGAATACTCTGCCAGCTTGTCCAGCACCCGGTCGGCGACCTTGTTTTTCAGATCGTCAGTCCAGCCAGTGCCATTGTGACCTGTTCCCTCGGCACCAGCAATCTGATAGGGGGCGAAAAACTCAATCCATAAGGTATGCTTGCCTTCTGGTGCCATCGACGGATCGCGCACGGTTGGTACAACGACATACATTGAGGGGTCAGAATCGGGAATATTGCCGATAGATGCTTGGCTGTGGGCGATTTCCACTTGGCGCACTGAGTCAGCGATGAGAACAGAACCGATGAGGTATTCATCTTGGTGGTTGTGGTGTTCAAAGCGCAGAGGTTCAGATAAAGCGCAGTCAATTTTGAGAATAGTTTCGTTGTTGTTGACGATTTTACGCTCCAAGCGATCGCGCAAATTTGGGTCAGCATCATCAACATCTGCCTCGTCCATTAAGCGCAGGAACAAGCGTCTAGCGTCAATATTGGAGATTACCCCACGTTTTGCTCGGTATTCGGTGCCACCTGCCACCCTAACGCCCACCGCACGACCATCATCCACTAAAACGCGCTCAACGGTCTGGTCAGTCAGCACCACCCCGCCCTTACTATGCACTAACTTTAGCAAAGCATCCACAAGTGCGCCGCTACCACCTTTGGGCCGTGCCATACCAGGATCGTGGCGCATTGCCATCATAATCGCTCCCACAGAAATTGTTTTTTGGGAAGGCGGTGCGCCAAGTTCTGCGGCTAGTCTAGCAAGGGGGGCTTTGAGAAATTCCGAATCAAACCACTCATTGAGAATATCTTCTGGGCTAGTGATCATATTCCGAATTAGATCCAGGGTCTTATTCGGGCCACCTAGCACTGAGAATAAATCTTTAATTTTTTTTAGGTCGTAGTTGCCAGCGATGTCAATGATAGATTTTGGCGGTGCATTGAACATCGGAATCATTGCACCAATTAGCCGTTGCCAGTAATCCGTGTATTCGGCGTATTTTTTGGCATCGCGCTCATTATACCGGGCAATTTCCGCACAAGTTTTTTCTACTGACTTGTGGCCTAAAAAGTATTTGCCGTCCGGGTGGGGACAAAAAACTACTGGATCGCAATAAAGATATTCCAAGCCATATTTAGTAAGTTCTAACTCTTCAACTACTGGCCCCAAGTGAATGAACTCGTGGTCAATTGAGCAGAGATTGAACTTAAAACCTGGTGCCTCTTCAGGTAAAATTTCTTCAGTTGTCGCGCCGCCACCGGGAATTGAACGCTTCTCCAACAGCAGGACGCTGTACCCTGCTTTTAGAAGATATGCAGCACACACTAACCCATTGTGACCAGCACCAATAATAACGACATCGTACTCTTGCATGGACAATTCTCGCGAAACCCGTATATATATTCCCCGATTCTAAAAAAGTTAAGAAGTTTAAAGGGTCTATCACTCGAAAGAGATTGCTTCTCCTACAGACAACAAAGCTTGTAGAGGAGGGAGTTAGCAGGGCGTGGGGGAAGCTGTCCTATACAGGCAGAAATCTTTCACTTCCGTAGAAGCGGGGTAGCTGGAATTGGCGGTTTACTTGTCCTCAGACAGCAGCGATCGCAACTAAACCTAGCCTTGCTCCCTTAATTGGAGAGATTTTCTTAAATCTTACCCGCTAAAGCCTAGCTGAAATCTACCTTCACAGTTATACTGTCTAGGTCTAGCTCGTCGTTCAAAGGGTCCGCGCTACAGAATATGAGTCCTGTTGTTAAAATTGTTCAACCCTCTGGAATTTTAGACGGTATGAAAGCGGGTCAGTTTCGTCAAGAAATTAGCGATATTGTGGAAAATGGAGCCGATATTGTGCTAATTGATTTTAAGGATGTTACCTTTATGGATAGTTCTGGGTTAGGGGCGCTGGTTCTAGCTCTCAAAACTGTTCGAGCTTCTGGTGGAAAACTCTTTATTTGCTCTATCAATGAGCAAGTAAAAATGTTGTTTGAACTCACCAGTATGGATCGTGTGTTTGAAATCTTTGCTAATCGAGACGACTTTTCTAACCAAGTTACTTCATAGTGATTTGCTAATTGCTAATTGCTAATTGCTAATAATCAACGAGCCATTAGCGATTAGCCATTAGCCAACGACTAAGGACTAAGGAAAATTGATTTGCAACAAAGACAAATCATCATCAAAATAGTCTTTAGGGTTTACAACTTGAACGGAACGCAATACCCGGTCTAAATTACTCTCGCTCTTGTCGCGGCAGTTTGTAAGCAGTTGGACAAACGCATCAAGCCCCCAAATGTTGCCGTCTGGCTGGTTAATTTCATAAATTCCATCGCTAAAAATGTACAGGGTGCTGGATTTTTCCACTTCGCAGAAATCATCGGTAAATTCTACATCCGGAAACATCCCAACTGGTAAGCCTGGGGTTTTCAGACGTTTTACTTGGGTAAAGAATGGAGCTTTGGCGGAGATTAAAACTGCTGGTGGATGTCCAGCACTAGCGTAAACCAGGGTGCGCTTTATTCTGTTATAAACACCGTACCAAATGGTAAAGTATTTATCATTGCGCTGAGTCATCTGGAAAGTTTCATTTAACCCCTTGAGAACATCGCTGGGCTGATAGTAATTAATCTTAGCCATCACTTGGTTCTTCAGCAGATTCATCACCGAAAGAGAGGGTAAGGCAGCCCGCAATCCATGTCCAGCTACATCCAGCAAATAAATGACTAAATGATCCTTATCTAGCCAATAGTAATCAAATCCATCGCCTCCCAGCTGTCGCGAGGGAATAAACCGCGAGTCGATGGTTACAGGTGGATCACACAGGGGCGAGGGCAAAATGGAACACACATACTCGGCAGCTTCGGCTAATTCGTCTTCCAGCAACTGTTTTTGGTGCTTCAAATCCCGGCTGAGTTGGTGCAGCCTCAAGCCCGACCTCACTCGCGCCTTCAATTCATTCATTTCAATGGGTTTGCACAAGAAATCATCCGCGCCAGCATCCAACCCTTTAACGCGATCATCGACGGAACCCATCGATGTCAGCAAAATAAAGAAGGTGGTAGAAAGTTCTGGCGTTGCCTTGATTCGACGGCACACCTCCAGTCCGTTCATGCGCGGCATGATCCAGTCGCAAATTACCAAAGCGGGGCTTAACTCTTGGGCTTGAATTAACCCGGCTTCGCCATCGCTTGCTACCGTCAAATCGTACCCTTCGCTTTTGAGTGTTCTTTTCAGCAATAGCTGAATCGCAGGGTCATCATCAATAATCAAAACTTGAACCATGAGACAGAGAGACTAAAGGTCGATTAAGATGGACATCAGGCAGATTAAACTTCAAAGATGACACCTGAAACTCAGTTGAGTTTTAATAAACTTAACCAAAAACATGGACAATCATAAACAAGTATAGTCATTGGCTACCAAAGTCTTCCTTTGCTTTCCACAAGTGACTGACTCGCATTATGATAATTAACATCACTATTAGACTCAAAAATGTCCATGCAGGTAAGAAAGAGACACATCATCACTAAATCTAACAAGTTATACCAACAAAGCAATGCCTTCTGTTTCCAGTTTAATAACCTTGTGTAAGAACTAAGCACATACAGCATTATCTAAGTAAAGGTTTGTTTACAGAAAGGCTGTGCTGTACGCCGTTATAACCTATTTAGCTTGTCTGACGCAATGCGCGATCGCTTGCCGCACAACAACACTTACGCTCCCACCACCCTTTACATCAACTTGTCATGTATTCCTTAGTATAGAGAGAAAGGGAAATGCAGCCCACCAGCAATAAATTTTATGGCTACAGCAACTGTTATATCGAAATTTAACTTTATTAGAAAAAATGGTGTGTTGCTGCTTCTAAAACATTGCTTTAAAAGAAAAGATAAATTATGTATTTAATTATATTAGTGGTTGTATAATATCTAGCGATTAATCCAGTTTAAAAAAAATTTGAAAAGCCATTAGTTTGAAATAATCAGTTAAAATGTTGTTAATTTAAAGGACTTT
This sequence comes from Funiculus sociatus GB2-C1, assembly GCF_039962115.1. NCBI lineage: Bacteria > Bacillati > Cyanobacteriota > Cyanophyceae > Coleofasciculales > Coleofasciculaceae > Funiculus > Funiculus sociatus. Next base: position 189,607 of record NZ_JAMPKJ010000001.1, read on the forward strand.
GAACAGTTGAACGAAATCAAGAAAATCTGTTTACAAGTTACCACAGACCTCAAGGCTTTAGACAGTGTTTTGTCAGGGTTTGAGAGTATAAATCAACCATTTATTCCCAAAAAAGTTTGGTTGCAGTGCCAATTAGCACTAGCAGAAGGGTTTACTAACGCTGTTCGCCACGCCCACAAAGGTAAACCTTCAGACGTGCCTATTGATATCGAAGTTACTCTGTTTGCAGAACGTTTAGAGATCCGGATTTGGGATGAAGGGCCGCCATTTGATTTAGAAAAACGACTCAAGACTCTACCCGAAGTAGCGAATAAAGAATCTGGCGGTGGGCGGGGAATCGCAATTTTGCATAAAATAGCGGATTCTTTGAGTTACAGCCGCACTATAGATAATCGGAACTGTCTGTTTATTATTAAACATTTCTCCAGTTGTTTTGAGCCTAAGTGAAAATTAACCAATAAGTATAAGTTGTATTTCTAACAAGGGTTTAATATTTAAAATTAAAAGTTGCCGAGGATTTTATATGCCTATAAGGCTGTAGGATCAAAGGTTAAGTGACTAATGAAGCAGAGACTTCGTATAGCTTACGAAAGAAAGTTGTTTTTGGTTTAAGTTAAATCAAAACAAGCCCAGAGATTCGATGTGCGCGACGCGATCGCGTGTTGCGTAGTACATTGCGTTTAGAACTTCAAGCGCAGTTAATTTAGCAAAGGTATCTGTAATTATGACAGCAATTCAAGAGGCAATTGTTAATAAGCCTGCTTTTTGCGATGGAATTCAATATTTTGGTGAAGAAATGCCAGAATTTGAGAAATTTGGGAAATCCCCTGCAATAGAAGAGGGGAAAGATGCGATCGCATCCACCACAGATCCGGCTGCTGTCTTCCAAACTTTACTTTATGCCGACGCTTTGCGGTATCTTATCCTGCAAGTTACAGCCTCTAAAGCATCAGGACACCCTGGAGGTTTCGCTTCTCAAGCGGAAGCTTATGCCTCTTTGGTGATGCTGGGTCACAAGAATATCATCACCGAAGTTGGACATCACGCCCCTGGATTTTATAGTGCCATGTTTCTCGATCGGTCGCTAGAAGACATGGGGATAGAAACAGTACAACAATTGCGCGATCGCTTCCGAGAAAAACACGGACTCCTGGGACACCTTTCCGGCTACATTCCCGGCATTTTAGCCCCCGCAGGTCCCCTCGGACAAGGGCAACACTTTGCAATGGCAGCAGCTTTACTCCACCGCGACAAACTTTTCCCCTTTACTCTCGGTGACGGCGGTTTAGGTGAACCATACATTATGAGTGGGATGGGACACTTCCACACCGCTTATCCGGATGTCACCAACTTTTTACCCGTGTTGGTTTGGAACGGCTACAGCCAGGAACACCATAGCATGGTGTCCACCAAATCCAACGAACAGATGATTAACTACTGGCGCGGTAACGGGTTTGAAGAAGTTATCTTAGTCAACGCTAAAGACTACGACGATCAAAATCAACCGGGAGATTACGTCGATAGTACCGCCTTCTCCTTCGAGAAGCGCTTGGAATTTACCAAAGCTGTTCTCGTCGGCGTGGATAAAGCTGCAAAATCTGCCCTTGGCGGCAAACTTACAGTATTTATCATCAAACAGCTAAAAGGTGCAGGTGTCCACGCACTAGGGGCAAAATCTCACAACCTCTATCCCAAAGATACCCTGGATGCTCCCCATATTATCAGTGCCTTAAAAACGCGCGCTTTGTCACCTGCTGCATGGGAATTAGTAAGGACAAATTGCGTCAACGCCGGCGGTGGCCCGGCGGCGAAAACAGCCGTGACAGAATTTGAATTACCTTTACCAGACTTAGGCGAACTTCCCTTAGAAGAATATCCCGTGGGTGGAGATGCTAAAGTTTCCACAACCGCAATGGGACGTTTAGTGGGAAAAGTCGGAGAAATAGACAAAAACTATCTTGTCACCAACGCCGACGGTAACGAAGCTTCTGGTATCGCCAACATCAACCAAGCGCTGAAAATTATCCACCCCACAGTTGACGACTTGTATAACCAAGCACCAGGCGGACAAGTTTACGAACCCCTAAGTGAAGATGCTTGTGCAGGCTTAGCTGCTGGTATAGCTTTGATGGGAGGACGTACCCTGTGGTGTTCCTACGAATCCTTCGCCATCAACGGTGTACCGATTTGGCAAACCGTGACGCAAGCGATCGCAGAATTGCGCCGTCCGACTCCCTCTACTATTACCTTATACACCGCCGGAGCATTAGAGCAAGGGCGCAACGGATGGACGCACCAACGTCCAGAAATTGAAGCTTATTTCGCCGCCATGATGCGGAATGGCAACGTTTTCCCCCTGTTTCCCCCCGACGCTAACAGCATCCAAGTTTGCTATGACTGGGCGCTAACAACTAAGAATAAGGGAGTTGTCATTACTGCTAGTAAGTCGCCACTACCAATTCGCACCACCTTTGAACAAACCCGTCAAGCTTTGCGCGATGGTGCCATTGTGCTGCATGAAATCCCCGGTGACAAGATGGTAGTCTTTGCCGTAATTGGCGACATGACGCTAATGCCTGTTTTTGAAGCCGCCGCCTTCCTAGAAACCGAACAAATTGGCGTGCGAATTGTCTCCGTTATCAATCCTCGCCGTTTGTACCGTCCCTCTGATGTGTTATGGGATACCTGTTCTCAAGCTGATGACGGTTTCTTAGATGATGCTGCATTTGCCAAGCTATTTGATGGCGATGCACTGGTTGGTGTCACGGGGGGCGCTTCCGGGATGCTGGAACCGATCATGTTGCGGAGTAACTGCAAGCGCGACACTTTCGCCTGGAAGCGTGGAGAAACTACAGCCAGTGCTGGTGAATTGATGGCGTTTAATGGTTTAACCGCCCAAGCGTTGACAAAACGCGCTCAGGAGTTGCTGCATTAAACTCTGTAGCTGAATGTGACGTGATATCCCTGCCTAGTTTTCTATCAGCTAGGTAGGGGTCAACTTAAAACTAAAATATTTTGCAGCTATGCGGCCTGATTTAGAAGCTTTGGAAATTAGCCAAGGAGAACTCAAAAGGCTAACTGGCGTAGACTTCGATCTTGATGTATGTTGCTTACTTGGTAACTTACTTACAAGCGTTGCTGTATATATTCCTTTTGTTATTCTCGGCTACTTTATTGAGTTTCCCAAAATAATACCAGTTGTAAAAATTACAACTGCTATAGGTAGTATTACATGGGCAATTAAGTCTATTGAGAACGAAGATAGAAAAAAGCTGATAAATTTGCTCAACGAAGTTAATAAATATAATGCAGTTATTAAAGCTATAAATGTTAGTGATGAGCTAGAAGAAGCAGGAAATCTAGAAATAAAAATAGATAACCGAAGAAAACTAATAAATGCCTTGAAAATCACGAGAGCAGATGTAGTCCGAGCGCTGAAAACAGAAAAAATTTTGCGGCTAAATAAGGATTTTATTGCTAGTAATTAAGACCTGTTTACCAATAACCTCCTATCGCTGACAGAAATGAAAATTAGCGCCCAATCAAGTCAGGAAGGGCGGTTAATTGATGAAGAATTACAGATTGCAGTAAACGTACAAGAGGAAATGAGAAAGTTACAAAATAGTCGTTAAAGTCATTGGAGCGATCGCATCCCTTCTATACCCTCTTAAATGCGTAAAGAGAAGGGTTGGGGAGAATGCGATCGCATTCTATTACAATTAAATTTAGATTTGCTGGTGCGCTGTGTTTTAATCCCCTCAAGACTGGAAGCGAGAAAAGAGTTTCTGTAGGGGATTCGCCTTCCGCATTGATGGAACCCTTGCAGAGGGGTCAGGGAATTGCCAGCTTACCTGCCCTGGCGATCCCCAGCAACTACAGAACAGTGGTGGTAAAATCTTTGGATATCATTAAAGCATTCCATACACCAAAAGATAGCAAAATGGGATGAAACAGTGTCTTGGATTACTCTGAGAACCAACTGCGCCCGCTGGGAAGCCGAATTAATGCAGCAAATGCTGCTCGGTCATCAAATCCCTAGTCGGATTATCGACCTCGGTGTGGCACCTTATTTTGGTGCTGGGTGTCCTACTGCCTTACAAGTGCGATCGCAAGATCAGTGGGAAGCCCTGCTAATATTAAGTCCAGTTGAGGAACAGCCTTAAGGCGCAAGAGAATTAATTTTTTAATAAGGATTTAACGGTCTTCATGTCTTTATTTGATTGGTTTGCAAATCGACGAAAATCAGAGCCAATTAGTCAACAACCACAAGAGCGAGAAATTGCGGATGGGCTGTGGACGAAGTGCGAGGCTTGTGGTGTACTGGCTTATACCAAAGACTTGCGCGCTAACCAAATGGTTTGCCTAGAGTGCAACCATCACAGCCGTGTATTCAGCGATGAGCGCATCCGCCAGCTAATTGATGCTAATACCTGGATGGCAATTGACGATCATCTGTCTCCCAGCGATCCGCTGAAGTTCCGCGATCGCAAACAATATAGCGATCGCATCCGCGAAATGCAAGAAAAAATCGGTCTGCTGGATGCCGTGCAAACAGGGATGGGGCAACTAGAAGGCTTGCCCATCGCCCTTGGTGTCATGGACTTTCGCTTTATGGGCGGTAGCATGGGTTCTGTAGTAGGGGAAAAACTCACCCGCCTAATTGAACGAGCGACTTGGGAAAGTAAGCCAGTAGTGATAGTCTGTGCTTCCGGCGGTGCCAGGATGCAAGAAGGAATGTTAAGTCTGATGCAGATGGCGAAAATCTCTGGCGCACTGGAGCGTCATCGAGAAGCCAGACTGCTCTATATCCCCGTTCTCACCCACCCCACCACAGGCGGCGTTACAGCTTCTTTTGCGATGTTGGGAGACATCATACTGGCAGAGCCAAAAGCAACCATCGGCTTTGCAGGGCGGCGAGTGATTGAGCAAACCCTGCGCGAAAAGCTACCAGATGATTTTCAGACATCGGAATATTTACTACAGCACGGCTTTGTAGACGCAATTGTGCCTCGCACCGGGTTAAAGAAAACTCTGGCGCAGCTAATTAGCCTGCACCAACCCATCTCCCCTGTACCGTCGATGATGCCAGTACCAGAAGCACTCAGAGTGGGTTTCTAGGTAAGCGAAGCGATTCTCAACAGAACCAGTTTTTCCTTTTGAGAGGAAAGCGATCGCGCCAGATGGGATGATATTGATATTAGATCGGCTCATCTAAGCACCATCATGGGGTTTGCAGACCTGTCAATTGCAGAAATCGCCGCAGACTACAGCTTCCCAGTAGAGGAGGTCTGTAATCTGTGCCAACAGTTGGGAATCGCCTATAAAACCCCCCAGACTCGTCTAGCTCTGGAGGATGCCAAGGCTATTATTTCTAAGATTCTGTCTCAAAAACGGGGATCGGGTGCTGACGAAGGGTAAAATTAATCCCGACCAACCACCCTAAGCCTCTACTGTCGATTTTCTTTTTGACAACGGACAAAGCTTCTAATCGCCCTTTTTGATGGGTCAGCACTTATGCACCCTTCTTAAGAGCGGTTTATAAGGTTGAGTCCTTAGCTTGTGTTGTGGAACAAAAACTCGCGCAAAACTTTTTAAGGAGAACCATGCTTAAGCGATACATAAGTCTGGCTATAACCACTGTATTTTGCACTTTTGTGCTACTTGTCGGTCGAGCGATGGCAGTAGAACTGAACCCAGACGTTCGCACCATACCCTTGAATGGTCAAGGGGAACAGGTGACATTGAGCCTGAAACAAGTTGCAGAAGGCAAACGTTTATTTAACTATGCCTGCGCTCAGTGCCATGCTGGAGGTGTCACGAAGACCGATTTTAACATCGGTCTGTCACCAGACGACCTAGCTGGTGCAACCCCACCACGTGACAATATTGCCGCTCTGGTGGATTATATGCACCATCCCACGACCTACGACGGAGAAACACCGATCTCTGAGCTGCACCCCAGCACAGAAAGCTCCGATATTTACACAGTGATGAGAAATCTCACGGAAGATGACCTGTATGCGATCGCTGGTCACATCCTCCTCCAGCCGAAAATTTTAGGCGAACAGTGGGGCGGCGGTAAAGCCGTGCGCTAAGAGAAAATTTGTTCAAGACACGATTTATCGCGTCTTGAGTTAAGAGTTAGGAGTTATGAGTTATAAATTTTAAATTAACTCTCAACTCCCAACTCTTCTCAACTCAAAAGCCTCTCAACTCCACGCTCCTATCATGCTGCGTCAATTACTCTCACTTCGCCGTCTATTTTTGATTTTGGGTATCTGCCTTTTGGTCTTCACGGTCAGCTTACCAGCGTTTGCCGCAGACACCTACATTCGGCAGTATCTGCGCGTTACTGAGTCAATCTCGTTAGACTTAGATGAGCAAGGTCAGACTCGCCAATTCTCCCCTGAAGATTTATCCGCAGGTAAGCGACTGTTTGAGCAGCACTGTCTAAATTGTCACGTCGGCGGCGCTACCTTACCAGATCCCACAGTGTCTCTGTCCCTAGCAGACTTGCATGGTGCCACTCCACCCCGCGACAATATCAACAGTTTAGTTGCCTTTCTGCGGGAACCAATGACCTATGACGGCAGCGAAGAAACCTTTTGGTGTCGTCAAGTGCCGGAAAGCTGGATGCCGCGTCAGGATGTGGAAAATATAGCCGGATTTATACTCAGGGCAGCGCAGAAGGCACCGGGATGGGGTACAAATAATTTTTGACCCCCGCTTCCTTTAAGGATGCAGCCATCTATTGCACAATTATGAAAAAAAAATAGTATGACAGCTTGTCAAAGATAAAGGTAAAATATTGATAAAGAAATTAAATTGTTAATTTTGGGAGGAAACGATGAAATTGAAAATGACATTTTCACGAAGCATAGGTTTACTAATTTGCACAGTTATGCTAGTAATCTCTAGCTTTGTGATGTCAGTTTCTCCTGCATCAGCAGACAGCTACACCGTGAAAATGGGTACTGACCAAGGGCTGCTGAAGTTTGATCCGGCTAATATTACGATTAAGCCCGGTGACACAGTTAAGTTTGTTAATAATAAACTTGCTCCCCACAATGCTGTTTTTGATGACAAGGGAGTGCCAACTGGAGATAAGGCACTAGCAACTAAACTGACTCACACCAAGTTACTCTACTCTCCTGGTGAGTCCTACGAGGCAACTTTCCCAGCAGATACACCACCAGGTACTTATACGTACTATTGCCAACCTCACCGTGGCGCTGGAATGGTTGGTAAAATCACAGTTGCTGGGTAAGATAGCCTTACCATCCACGTGATGCTCGTTATTCAGAATTGCCGCTGAGGTTTAAGTTTTCTTCTCCTCCTTGGTAACAAAAAAGCCTTGCAGAATCTTAGAATAGTTTTGCAAGGCTTTTTTGTATTGACTTGCTCCATTAAAAATAGGAGAACCAAGTTGAGGAAACTGTTATCGGTTGTACTGATGGTTACGCTTGTGTTGATTGCCTTGACTCGTCCAGTAGCAGCTGATACAGTAGATGGTGCAAAAATCTTCAGCGCCAACTGTTCTGCTTGTCACATGGGCGGCGGCAACGTTATTATGGCTAATAAAACTTTGAAAAAAGATGCCCTAGATAAGTACAGTATGAACTCAATGGAGGCGATTGTAACCCAAGTAACGAATGGCAAAAATGCTATGCCAGCCTTCAAGGGGCGTCTAAACAAAAAACAAATTGAGGACGTTGCCAGCTATGTTATGGAAAAGGCAGAAAAAGGCTGGTAATCTTCCCAGGCTTTCATCGTAACCCCATAACTAGACCCCTTTAGAAAGTGCGAGGGGTCTTTTGTTTTCAGGAGTTCATCAGCGATCCATATCCCTAGAGATGGAGTTTAATCCTAGATATCTATCCAGAGGTCAAAAGACAGCAACAAAGAAATTAAGTTATGTTATTTCCAGTCTTTGGATAGTTAGGAAAAACGCTTGTGGTTCCTTTACGCGATGATAATCCCACACGCATCACTCCATATGTTACTTATGGACTGATTGCTGCGAATATTTTGGTTTTTTTATATGAGCTGACTTTAGAACCGCAACAGTTGGAGGGATTTTTCCGCGTCGCCGCTGTCGTTCCCTGCCAACTCTCAAGCACCTGTCCCAATACAGTAGGGTATCAGCAAATACCAGAGTGGCTGACGCTTGTAACGTCCCAGTTCCTGCACGGTGGTTTTTTACACTTGGCGGGAAATATGTTGTTTTTGTGGATTTTTGGTAACAACGTTGAAGACAAACTCGGTCACGTTAAATACTTAATTTTTTACATTACTTGCGGCGTTTTGGCATCTTTAAGTCAGTGGTTTTTTTCCGCTAACTCTGCTATTCCTTCCTTGGGGGCGAGTGGCGCGATCGCAGGCGTTCTAGGAGCCTACGTTCTCAGATTTCCTCAAGCAAAAGTTCTGACCTTAGTTCCCCTCGGCATTTTCATAACCACTTTTCGCATCCCCGCTCTTTTCTTCCTGGGTTTTTGGTTTTTGCAGCAAGCTTTATATGGCGTTGCCAGCTTAAATGCACCAACTAACATCGGCATGGAAAGTGGTGGAATTGCTTACTGGGCGCACGCTGGGGGTTTTGTTTTTGGGGCAATCTTAGGGCCACTGCTGGGATTGTTTTCCTCAGATCCAGAAACAAATTCTTACTAACGACGCTTACATTAGGCAAAAGGCAACAAGAGTCTTTCTTATTGCCTTTTAGCTTTTATGTAGTTAACGCTTTATAACCTGGGGTGGTACTTTTTCTCGCGCAGGGGTAGGAGACTCTAATTCTTCTTCTTGTTCGATCTCGCTTTCATCCTCCTCCGGCGTCACATCTGCAACCTCAATTGGCTTATCTACACCATTGATAATCGCTCCCAACAGCGGCAGTTCGTCTTCGCTCAACTGATCGATTGCCTCTGCTAGGATACTTTCCTGAGTAAATCCTGGTCTAGTCACCAGAACCATGCCATCTACATAAGGTTCTAGTATTAGGGCATCATTACACTGGGTAAGAGGAGGAGAGTCGAGAATCACCATGTCAAAACGACCCCGCGCATCTTCGATCAGCCGTCTAAGTTCGCTAGATTCAAGAATAGCCGCAGGGTTACGCACGGGGCCGGGAGTAGGTACGATGTACAGATTCTCAATGTCTGGAACCAAACGGATGCACTCGCTTAGTTGGGCATAGTAGCGGAGAGGTTCGGCGCTGGCGGCGGGATCGGGCGAGACCTTAAGAAACTTGGAGCTAGAAGGCGATCGCAAATCCGTTTCTATAATCAAGGTACGCTTGCCAGCACAAGCTGACGCGATTCCCAAATTATAAGCACTCACCGTTTTACCTTCAACAGCGATCGTGCTGGTCAACAACACCACTTTGGCTGGTTTTTCACTCGCCCGCCGCAGATTACTGCGGAACCGCTCGTAATACTCGTGATAAACAGAATCTTGCTTGAGCAAAATTGGGGTTTCGCCCAGCTGCGGATCGAGGATAGCCACAAAAGGCAATTCGCCCAGCAGCGGCACATCCCGGTTTTTCAAGGCTGCGCGCACTTCCTCGACCGTGTAGAATGTACCATCTAGCATAGCCAGCAGGAAAATCAAGCCACCGCTGACCAACACGCCCACCAAAGCTCCTATTAACATCGTTATCGGTAAGCCTTGGCTTCCCCCTTCGCCAGCAAGGACTTTTGGCGATCCGGCAATGCTGAGACTGGGTACAGTCTCAGCTTCTGCTGCCCTAGCATCTACTAAAGCCGCCTGCATCTTATCAAATAGACCTTGTTTCAGCGCCACCTGCTGTTGTAGCCGCGCTTGCTCCAGCTGCTTATTGGGAATTTTCACATACTCAGCACGCAGTTGCTGCTCTGTTTTGCGGCTAGCCAAGAGTTGCTGTGTGAGGGTTTCGCGCTGAGTTTGTAAATTTACCAAAGTGTTGGCCAGCTGTTGCCGTGCTGGGTCGAGGCTGCTGTCTTGGCGAATTCTGGCACTAGGTAGAGGTGCTACCACACCGTTTCCACCCATTACTTCAGCTGCTCTTGACGATAGCAGTTGCTCGTAGGCTTGTAGCTGTTGTCTGAGCTGAATTATTTGTGGGTGTTCTGCTCGCAAATCCCCCTGGAGAATTTTTAGCTGCGTCTCAGTTTGATAAATTTGCGATCGCAAGTTGCCAATAATCGGATCGGCGCTCAGGGCAGAAGACGTGTAAGCTTGCTCTGGCGTTAACCCCAACTTGTTTTGGATGCTACGAATTTGGGTGTCCACCCCCTCCAACGTCATCTGAATCTGACGTTGCTGCCCTTCAGATCCAGTAATCCCCCCTAATGTAGTGCCATCCTGAGCCGCCAAGATCGCTGGACCTTCAACTCGGACATACCGCTCTAGTTCCTGTTCAGCTTCCCGGAGTTCCTGCTTAACCTTCGGCAACCGCGCCTCTATAGATTTAATAATTTCTAGTAACCGTGCGCTATTAATCGCACGGCTCTGCTCCACCATTTTCTGCCTCAGCGCTTCTACCGTTTCCCCTGCTCGCTTCTCGTCATTATCGACATAAACAACTTGAATTACGTTTGGCCCATCTTCCTTGGGTAGTTTGACCTCTACATTTTTAGCAATTTGGTTCGGATCGACCTTCACTCGCGCTGCTGCCCCTTTGACAACATTCTCAGCTAGCAGCATCTCCGCAGTCAGTTCCTTCCCCTGCTGCTGAATCGTTTGCGTGGTCGTCGAAAACGGTGCAATCGGCCCGTTATATGCTAGAACCCCTGTAGCCCTGTAAAGGGTAGGTGGTGGTGGCTGCATACCCACTACAGCCGAGGCAGCTACAATGATCGAAAAGCTAGTTAATCCAATCAATTTATGTTGATCGAGAGCAATCAAATAACGTTTGACAATGGGAGGAGTCATAATCGTTTTAGAAGAAGCTATTTAGGAAATAGGGATTAAGAAATAGAATCTATGAAGTAGAAATTAAGAATCAACCTCAATAATTTTTAGTACCTTTACCTTTATTAGTTAAGCATTTTCCCTTCTCCTTTCTTAATAAAGTTGCAATTTTTCACCTAATTTCCTGAGTCCGAATTGTTCCCACCCGGACCAAATAGGATAGTGGTTTCTTCTCCAAATTGCCTTAGAAACAAGAAAAATTGCAATATATCTCGGAAGGGTGCAGTATAGGTAGTTAAAGCATAGGAAATTTTACCTAAAAGGCTGCGACCTACGACGATAACATCGTTATTCTGGAGGGGGACATTTTGAGAAACATCTCCCATTAAAGCTGCTTTCCCGTCTATTTTCTGGGTGACAGCTTTGCCGCGTTCCTGATCGAAGCGAATCAAGGCGATTTCTCGCAAATTCGCATTGTCTGGATTTGGGACGAGTGCGCTTAAAGCATCAACAAAGTTACTACCATTAGCCAAGGTAATATTCCCAATTCCCCTACCAGCGTAGCTCAAAACTCGGATGTTGATCTGCTGCTGGGATATTGTGGAGCGAGAAACCAGCGTGCGGTCATAGGTTTGCTCGGTGCCGACTTCTATTCTCGGTACAATTACAGCATCGCCATCCTGTAGGCGCAAATTCGGTAAAGCCTGTCCATTAGCCAGTGGTGTAAACAAATCAACCCTTTGCTCAATAATCGAGCCATCAAAGAGCGATCGCCGCACCAAAACCGAACGCAAATCTGCTTGATTAGTGCTTCCCCCGGCAGTCAGCAACGCTGCCGTCAGTACAGAACCTGGGCCTAGTGTGTAGTAACCAGGTTTCACTACCTCGCCGCTAATTGTGACTTGGGTTGGACGTGCAGAAGCTAAAGTTAAAGTTACATCAGGATCAATATAAAAACGGTTGAAGCCCAAGCGAATTTTTTCTTGTGCTTCTTCCAAGGTAAGACCTTGTACTGACACCCTTCCCACTTGCGGCACTACAATATCGCCTTGTTGATTAACTTGGGCTTGAAAATTCAATTCCGGACGAGGCGTAGAGAGTGAGAGGGTCACAGCCGGATCTACCACAAAGCGGTTTAAGCCCAAGCGAATTTTTTCTTGTGCTTGTTGCACAGTTAAACCTTTGAGCGATACTCTTCCCAGTAGCGGCACTATTATGTTGCCGTCTAGATCAATAGCGGTTTGAACATTCAAATCTGGAAAACGCTGAACTAAAAGGCTAACTACATCTCCTGTTCCCAAGCGGTAGGCACCTGGAGGGCGCTGAACTACAACGTTAATTACATCTCCAATCCCTAACTGGTAGCGGCTAAACTGCGGCGACGGAGTTCCCTCTAAGAGGGGTTGCTGGGTAGGATAGCCTACAGGGGGTGGCGGACTCGTGGGATCAACGGGAGCAGGAGGCACTACCACAGGAACCTGCGGCAGCTGCGGACTCGTGGGATCAACGGGAGCAGGAGGCACTACCACAGGAACCTGCGGCAGCTGCGCCTGAGCGTTAGGGTGTGCAGTCACAGGTGTTGCCGATGCCTGTCGAGTCCATAGGAAGACACCACCCAACAGCGTGTAAGCACTCGTTTGGAGACTGAGTAGGGAGAGGGCTGTAAAGCGGCGCAACGGAATTTTAGTCATTAATCAGTAGCCAGTACTTAATTGCTAATGGCTAATTGCTAATTGTCAATTGCCATTAGCGATTAGCTGGATGTAAAACGTCTGCCATTAAGGCAGCTTGAACCGTTTGACCGAGTGATTCAGCTAGAGGCTTAGCGGTTTCTAAGTCAGCCAAAGGTTCCATTGGAATCAGGATGCTAACAGCAGTCCAAGGCAAGCGGTGGCGTTGCAACTGAGCCATTTGATCCGCCCAGAACCAAGTACTGGGTGCAGGGTTACCCCCTCCAGGCCAAGCGTACCACTGTAGAACAGCGAAGGTTTGCTGCTGAGTCCAACCGCGAAAGAAACGGGCTTCCACTTTGGCATCTGCTGACGACGTAGAACTGGATTTTACAGTAAACGGCAACTGGCGGTATGAGTCTGTATCCCAGCTAAACTGAAACCGACGATTAGAATTCTTATCTGTTTGCGAAAGCTTCCTATACTGAAACTCCCTTGCCATAAAGCCGTTAACATCCATCCACTCTACCTCTGGCTGATCCTTTTGACTGATTTGAGGTAAAAGCAGTAAAGTTACCTGACTCTTTTCATCCCCCTGGAGTTCCTGAATAGACCATTTATGGCCGCCAATGGTTTCGACCTGCTGTTGTTTAGTTTGCCATCCGGGAAGCGCTAGCCCATTCTGTCGTAAGCTTTTGAGTTGTTTGAAGTTGGTAACTTGTGGAGGATTTACCCAAGCCCAATTTCCGCTCAAGTAACTGGGAACTGCTCCAATTGCAATCAGCACGATGAGAAAACACAGCAAGACGACTTGGGAAACTGGAAGGTGCAATAACTTGGGCAGTCTCATGCTTCATCCTTGAGAGGTTCATCTGGGATAAATTTTTCGATGGCATTTAGTAGAAGCACGATTAAACCCAACATACAGGCAGAATAAACGTCACCGCCCCACCCTTCGTGCAGCCACTCAAAAGCGTGGTCTTGACCTGTGCCATGAAAGAAAGTCAGCAGGGTATTGCGGACGATATTACCACTGACGCTGATGGCGATCGCACCAACTAACAACAACATTGTCGTCCGGCGAGAAATCCATGCACCAGTCCAGTACAGCAACAACATAGCTACATAAAGACTGGTGAACAACATCTTAAGCCCCGCACAAAAAGGCGCAACTTCCACAATTCGTCCACCGACGTACAAGTAAATTTGCTCGACGGTGACATTCATCCCAAATTGATTCAGAATAAAGCCAGCTGTCCCAGCAATAAATTCCTGTAAGGGCAAGGTATAGGGAGCAAGCAGGTAGGGAATTTGGGTTGGTGTTGCTAGAAAGATGAACAACAGTGGGAAACTTTGAAGTTTCAAGCCTGGTACTCCTTTCAGCCACAGGCAAAGCCCGGTTAATACAGCCGGAAAAGATAAATTTACCAGGTCAGGTATCCTACTGAGATACAATGCTCCTCCCAATCCCAGCAATGCGGCACCGAAGAGATTATTTTTGTCTGGCAATTGTTGCCACTGCTGTCGTTGCGTCCAGATAATATAGGCGGCGAAAGGTAAACCGATTAGACCGTGGCTGTAATATTCATGTTCAATGCTGATGTTTTTGTGCAGCCAGCCATCGTACCAGTACCAGATTAGGGGAGCGTACAATATCACCAGTAGACCGATGATGGCTGTCTCTACTAAGTAGCGTTCGATGGCAATGGGATTTTTTCGTTCAATGTGCATGATTTTACTTTGTTAGTTATTTTCTTTTTTTTTAACGCAAAAAATGCAAAGTTATTCTCTGCCTACCTTTGCATTTTTTGCGTTAAAATTCATGATTTTTTCTAAACACAGAGGCTGTGCAAGGCATCAACGACTTGATGGATTTGGGTGTCGCTTATGCCGGGATACATGGGTAAGGATAAAATTTCTTGGGCTAGGGTTTCGGCTTGGGGGAAGTCTCCCATGCGATAACCCAAATTCTCAAAGGCTGGTTGAAGATGGCAGGGTATGGGGTAGTGGATTCCAGTTTGAATGCCGATGGCTGCTAGTTTGTCTTGGATGGTTTGCCTGTCGAGGGGGCAGGGTTCGGTAATCCGGACGACGTAAAGGTGATAAATGTGACCTTTGCCGCTTTGGTTTTGCATGGGGAAAATTCCCATGCTACGCAGTGGTTCCAGTAAGGTGTCGTATTTGGCAGCAGCTTGGTTGCGTGAGGAGTTCCAGTCGGCAAGATGGGGGAGTTTGATGTTGAGTACGGCTGCTTGTAGGGTATCGAGCCGGCTATTGGTTCCCGGTTCGGTGTGATAATATTTGCGGGGGGAACCGTAGTTGCGGAGACTTCGCATTTTCTGCGCCACTGCTTCATCGTTAGTAATAACCATGCCTCCATCCCCCAATGCGCCTAAGTTTTTACTGGGGTAGAAGCTAAAGGCTGCTGCTTTGCCAACGGAACCACCGCGATAACCTTCTCTTTCAGCTAGGTGTGCTTGGGCTGCGTCTTCAAATACGATTAGGTTATGGGCATCGGCAAAGTCTAGCAATTGGCGCGGCGATACCATTTGTCCGTAGAGATGTACAGGAATTATTGCCTTGGTTTGGGGAGTAATGGCTTTTTCTGCGGCTTTGAGGTCAATTAAGGCGGTTTGGGGGTCGCAATCAACTAAAATCGGTTTGGCACCAGCGCGGATAACGCCAATCAAGGTGGCGATGAAGGTGTTGGTAGGTAAGATTACTTCGTCACCAGTACCAATGCCACAGGCTTCTAATCCGAGAGCGATCGCATCTGTTCCCGAAGCTACCCCAATACCATAAGATACTCCGCTGTGTGACGCAAACGCCGCCTCAAACTCAGCTACAGCCTTACCTAGTATAAAATCTCCCCGCTGGATTACACCCCGCACTGCCTCTTCCATCTGAGTTTGAATTGGCTGGTGCTGAAGCTGAAGATCCACAAAGGGAATTGTTGTAGTTGTAATGTTCATGGCGTTGGGGAATTAATGTTAGGGGTAGTTCTAGAAACAATTTTCCTGAAGATCCCTGATAATCTGCCATACTAATGCGTTTGGCTGTATCTATAGCGCTTGTTGAGCGGAAGGCTTACTTTTTTAGAGTAAGTTTTTTACTGTTTGCTCAGCTAAATACCAGTTTAAGCCATACTCCTACTTCATAAATGAAGATAAAGTAAAGCTTTTTACATTGACAAGATTAACCAAATCAGCATTAAATCATCTCAACTAATTTTAATCAATATTTATTTTCGAGGTATTTAAAGATATTTTCCAAATATAAAAAGGGCTAATTAGACTATTAGTAAGAAGCTCCATCTGACAAGCTGCTATAAGATCGTCTTTTATTGCCATTTTGTATTTTATTGAATGGAATAATATTTTACGAATATCGTTAAGCATATAGGCAAAAAAAGCTAGAGGTCTTTGCCAAGGTTTAACGCTGAGCATCCGAGTCCGGTGGCGACTCAAACCAATGCCGCGACATAGTTTGATGAGATATTCTTTCTCTAAACGCCAGTGAGGTATGCGATGGTAAAGACACATTTGGGGGTTATACCAAATTTCCCATCCAGCTTGTTGAATATGTAACAGCGCTTCCAAATCTTCTCCGGCAAGCATACTATCTCCAATTCGCCCATGAAGAATAAACTCCTGGGGAACATTTTCCAGCCAAGCTTGGCGACGTACAACTAATCCAGCCCCAGGCGGCAATAACTTTTTGTGTGGTTCGTATAGCAGAGCATTTGCACCTCTGTCAGTTACTGCCAGTAGTGGCGCAATTCTCTCAAAGTTTTCTGGGGGTGTAATTTCAAATTCGCCATAAATGCGGCTGCCATAACCGCCAACTTTCGGGCGATCACGCCCAAAATTGTAGGCTCCCCAAACCCATGTCGGTGTCGGTAAGTTATCGTCATCCAGAAACCCAACAAATGTGCCTTTGGCTTCTTGGACTGCACGTTGGCGGGCAAAAGCTAATCCTTGGCGGGGTTCAAAACAATACTTCAAAGGAAAAACTTCTATCCAGTTGGATTGGTAGTCTTTAACGACTTTTGCTGTATTGTCAGTGCTGTTATTGTCAATAACCAGAATTTCCCAGATAAAGTTCTGGGTGTGAGTTTGCGATCGCAATCTGTCCAGAACTTCCGGTAAGCGGGTTTCCCCGTTATAGGTCGGGATGGCGACTGTAAAATCAACTAACATCCTCTTTCAGAAAATCTCATATAAGGGGTCTTCCTTCAGAGGTATTACATCCCTCTGCTGGGTGATGTTCCTCTATGTCTCTAAGTATGCCCGAAAATAATGGTTAAAGTAGCAACCCGATGAGTAAAAATCTAGCAATGCAAATTGCCAACATTGTAGACAATTGCTGCCCCCCGCCCAGGAAACCGCAGTAACTTAAAACAAATCTTAAATATCTTTAGACAGCACTTCTCAATTTCAAAGATCAATCGCGATCGCCATCGGTCGCAAATCGACCCTCAAAATGTGGCTGGGAGGTTGAAGGAAATTGATGCCACGATTAAACTGAGTCTTGTTATTCACCTAGAGGCGTTAGGTAAGCTTAGGGTATGCTTCGGACGCGACACGTTTAACCGAGTGTAACTGGACTGATGGCGGCGGAAATTCCAGATTGCGATCGCCAGAACTGCACAAGCGATCGCAGTACGATTCATCACAATCCCTCTATGGCAACTTATGGCGAGATAATCGCACCATTAAACTCAGTAAAGCGGGCAGCATCAGCTAATCATCTGGGTGAGGGTGTCTGTTGAAAACCCTAAAACTAAACCATGAGCATTCAGGTGGAAACGACTGTAAATAGTATTCTCTCCGTTTTGCAGCTTCCGATGCAGCAGGTAGAAGAAATTGTTGCCCTTGCACATAGGATTCTAGAAAATAATTTGCTTCCTCAGCAATTTAACCTACAGCCTAAGCGAATTGTTGGCTTAATCTTTGAACAGCCTAGTCATCGAACTAAAAATTCCTTTTCTTCAGCAGCTATGTGGCTGGGTGCTAATATTCTTGATTTATCCGACAGCTACAGAGATAGCCGCTTAAGGGGTGAATCTCTCAGTGATTTTTGCCATACAGCTGAATGTTATGTCGATTGTTTAGTGGTTCGTTCTTCCAACTCGGAATTAATTACCCAAATCAACGAACTGGTAAAAATTCCGGTCATCAATGCTGGAAATGGCCATAACGAACATCCGACTCAGGCTATAGCAGATTTTTCCGTAATCCAGAAGAATTGTCCTGACCTCAAAAATTTAAAAATATCTTTGATTGGTTGCTTACAAACAAGCCGTTGTGCTAATTCACTTGCTTTATTGTTAGCACCATTGCAACCTAGAATTTTGATGATTTGTCCCAGTGAGTTAGCACTGAAGCAAGAATATCAATCCATTGCCCAAAATCGCGGTGCTACATTTCAGCACAGCCTTAGCCTGTCAGATGCACTAAATGATGACGTACTATATTTTACTGGCGGTACATTCTTAGAGGATTTCACCGATATTTCAGAATATGAACGCTATCATCAATGGTTTACCTTCCCATTGGCATTTCTCAAGGATTTGTCACCCCAAGCAACGATCCTTCACCCTTTACCTCGTGGGTGTGAGTTGTCAAGTGATGTAGATAATGACAGGCGAGTAGGCATATTCGATCAGGTACGCCACGGGCTTGCGGTTCGCAAAGCGATTCTTGCTAATTTGCTGGGCGCGATGCCATAAAAAAATCGCATTGAAGAGAATTGAATTGCGTGATTTGGATGGCTCACCCGCGCGCCGAAAGCACTTCACCAAACTTTATTCAAATTCAACTCAAATCCTGGCAACACATCCTCGCCAGATACAGTTGTGGGAGAGTGGAACACCTGTACATTTTGCCCTGGACGATAAATTTCCACTTGCTTAGTTTTCGGGTCAATCAGCCATCCTAAGCGAACGCCGTTGTCAATATATTCCTGCATCTTTTCTTGCAGCTTTTTGAGAGAATCACTACTAGAGCGCAATTCCACCACAAAATCAGGGGAAAGGTGGGAAAACTCTCGCTGCTCCTCTTCAGTCAGAGCTTCCCACCGCTCATTACTCACCCAGCTGGCATCCGGCGACTTGACAGCTCCATTAAGCAGGGTAAACCCGGTTGAGGACTCAAAAGTTACACCCAAGCCCGTCTCTCGATTCCACAGCCAAAGTTCGCCATAAAGGTCGCCGTTCCGCTTGCCTGTCCAGGGAGTTGTTGGGGGCATGAAAATGACTTCTCCAGTAGCTGCGCGTTCCATTCGCAAGTCTTGATTCGCTTGACAAAGTTCAACAAACCCCTCAGATGTCAGGTGGGGAATATTCAGCGTGATGGCGTTCATAGGCTTTCCGGGTTATGCCTGAGTCTGTGAACTCAATTATAAAGGTTGCACAATTTCAGATAACAGTCTCGCCAGGGAGATGCGATCGCATTTTCACTTCATTCATCAAGCAAAAGTGCGATCGCACTTTGAATTTTTGAACCGCTCTTTAGATGCAAAGGACAAGGCAGAAAGAAAAAAGAGGCGCGATCACATCTGCAACTTATCCCGCACAGTTTGAGGAAGAGTTCAGTGCGATCGCGTTTTTAATGACCTAGCAGTTTATCTCGCAGATGCTTGATGCGATCGCGATATTTCGCCGCTTCCTCAAATTGCAAATTTTTTGCCGCATCTTTCATCTGTGCTTCCAGTTGAGTAATCAACTCTGGAATATTCTCTAAAGGCAAATCGTCCGCCTGTTCGTAAATTTCTTCCAACTGTTGAGAATTCAGCCGCCGCGAGACATCTAGGTAAGCCAGAATTGAGTTATTGACTTTTTTGATAATCGGTTGGGGTGTAATATTGTGCATTCGATTGTACGCACTCTGAATTCCCCGCCGCCGATCAGTTTCGTCAATGGCTTTCATCATGCTATCGGTGAAATTATCAGCATAGAGAATAGCTTGACCCCGGACGTGACGCGCCGCACGACCAATAGTTTGAATAAGCGATCGCTCTGCGCGTAAGAAACCCTCTTTATCAGCATCCAAAATCGCTACCAGAGAGACTTCTGGCAAATCCAAACCCTCTCGCAGCAAGTTAACCCCAATCAGCACATCAAACTTACCCTCTCGCAAATCCTGCAAGATTTCGATCCGCTCAATTGAGTTAATCTCCGAGTGCAAATATCTTACCCGAATCCCCCGATCTTGCAGATACTCCGTCAAATCTTCCGCCATCCGCTTAGTTAAAGTGGTGACTAACACCCGTTCGCGCTTGTCAATCCGATCTTTAATCTCACCCAGCAAATCGTCAATTTGTCCTTCCGTTGGACGCACAAAAATTTCTGGATCGAGTACGCCAGTCGGACGGATCACCTGTTGTACTACCCGATCCTCTGACTGTTCCATCTCCCAGTTACCGGGAGTCGCAGAAACAAAAATACACTGATTCACCTTCTCCCAGAACTCCTCTGACTTCAGGGGACGGTTATCAGCAGCGCTGGGGAGGCGAAAACCATGCTCAATCAGCACCTTTTTTCGTGCTTGGTCGCCATTGTACATCCCCCGGATTTGCGGGACGCTAACGTGAGATTCATCCACCACCAACAGCCAGTCTTTGGGAAAATAATCAATCAAAGACTCTGGCGGTTCTCCCGCACGACGACCTGCTAAATGTCGGGAGTAGTTCTCAACGCCGTTGCAATATCCTACTTCCCGTAACATTTCCAAATCGTAGCGAGTGCGCTGATCTAATCGTTGCGCCTCTAGTAATTTCCCGGCTTTTTCTAATTCTTCCAGCCGATCCTTGAGTTCTTGTTCAATATCGTTGCAAGCTGCTTCGAGTCTGTCTTCTGGGGTGACAAAGTGACGCGCTGGATATACATTCAAAGCATCCATGCTCTGAAGAATTTCGCCTGTCACCGGGTCAACGTAGCGAATCGCATCAATCTCATCCCCAAAAAATTCTACCCGGATAATTCGGTCTTCGTAAGCGGGGCCAATTTCCAAGACATCACCCCGAACGCGGAAACGTCCTCGTCCGATTTCCATGTCGTTGCGACTGTATTGCACTGAGGCTAAGTCTCGCAACAACTCGCGTTGATTGACTTCCATTCCCATTTTTAGGGGAATCGCGGCTTTCAGGTATTCCGAGGGAATCCCCAAACCATAAATACAGCTGATGGAAGCAACGACGATAACATCTCGGCGTTCAAAAAGCGATCGCGTCGCCGAATGTCGCAGCATATCAATCTCGTCGTTGATCGCCGCACTCTTCTCTATATATGTGTCGGTTACGGGAATATATGCTTCTGGCTGATAGTAGTCGTAGTAACTGACGAAATACTCCACCGCGTTATGGGGAAAGAATTCCCGCAACTCATTACACAGTTGTGCGGCTAAGGTTTTGTTGTGCGCCAGCACTAGCGTTGGCTTGGCTACTTTGTCAATAACCGCTGCTACTGAGAATGTTTTTCCGGTTCCCGTCGCTCCCAGTAGGGTTTGGAAGCGATCGCCTCTTTGTACGCCTTGAGTCAGTTGCGCGATCGCTTGCGGCTGATCGCCTGTCGGTTTAAAGGGAGCTTCCAGACAAAATTGCGCCATACAGTGTTAAAAAAATCACTTTTTGTGCAAAGGGAGTCTTAGCGATCGCTAGACACCACTCTCTTATGGTAGCTATTTGCTCAGTCGATGCTGGGAAGTGGAAGGGACTGGGGATTAGGAACTGGGGACTGGGGATTGGGAAAAAGCCTTACTTCCTCACCAATTCCTCATCCTCAGTCCTTTTTTAATAATTTTTTACCATTGATATTTTCTATGTACAACCATCAAAATATCTATAGTTTTCTATGTTTTTTTAAATTAAACTCAGATTAACAGGATGAATCCAAACTTCGGAATTTTTCTACATTATTGGCGCAGTCACTTAACAATTGAGAGGCGTGGAATCATGAGCATTACCAGCACTGCTAAAGTGAAAAATCCTACCCAACCTAAGATTGCCAATCCTAAACTTAACGAAGAAACCACAGTTCAAGTCGATAATGTTAAAATTCAGGAAAGCCAAAATCTGAATAGAGACAATAAGACGAAAGTCATTCCTTTACCCGCGTCAGGCGAATCCTCAGATTCCAATCACCTAACAATTCCAGGTAACTTTCAAATTTCTGACACAATTAATCTGGCGGGTATTCGTCCAATTGCTTCCAGCGATTTGCGAGTTCTTGAAACAGTCAATCTGGCGGGAGTTCGTCCAATTGCGTCAAGTAACCTGCAAGTTTCTGAAACCATCTCCTTGATGGGACGTCCAATTACCTCCAGTAACCTGCAAGTTTCTGAAACGATTTTAATGTCTGGTCTTCGTCCAATCGCTTCAAACTATAGCGAGGATGACATTCTTATTGGTTATCTGGATTAAACCAGAAAGTAATAGTTACCTCTTTAAAAACCCGGTTTGCTAAAGAAACCGGGTTTTTAATATCTACAATTGAATAATTATGCAGACGCTGCTGTGTGAGAATTGAGCTGACATCTATCTTGGGAAATATTAATTAATCAGCCTTTGAGCATATATAAAGAGTAAGAAATATTGATCCCCACCTAGTATGTCTGGCGACAGAAGGCTATGTAAAAATTTTCAGATACATTTAATACATAAGCAAAAAGATAGCGGTGTAAAATCAACGCATCTTCAAATAAAAGCTGTAAAAAAAAATAGGGAGAAGGAAAATGAGTGTAGAAGATAGAGCAAAAGCAACTGGCAAAAATATTGAAGGGAAAGCCCAAGAAGCACTAGGCAATATCACTGGCGATCCAGAAGATAAAGCCGAAGGTAAATCTAAGCAAGCTGAGGCTGAAGTTCGCCACACTGGTGAAGACCTCAAAGATAAAGCTAAAGATCTGATCGACCGGGCGTAAGTCTTACTGATGCAGGGTTTAGGTAGCTGCAAAATTATCTAAGCCCTGCAACAGGATTACCGCCAAGAAAACAACCGATAATTCTTTTAAAACAGCCATTTTTTTTGAGGACAAGCCTATGAATTTATTTCAAAAAAGCCGAAATTTTTTGACTGCATTAGCCTTGGTATTGGTTCTTACCATTACCACTTCTTGTGCTGGTGCAACTCAGGCTAAGCAACCAACTTTACCATCTGCTGCTAATAGCCAAGCCAGTTATCAACTGTTAGAACGCGGTAGCACAGCAGCAGGCCAAGATTTCGGAAATTGGGTTGTGCAGACTGCTAAAGGATTGGTTAATGATGCTTACGTGCGAGATAACAACAAATTAGGAGTTGTAATTTCGCCGCAAGTGCGTCCAAATGAAGTTAAGGATTTATCCAAGTCTTTAGTTCAAGGATTCCACAAGAATTTCCCAAACCAAGATTTAACTGTGTTGATGTATGCCCCTGATAAAAAACTGATTTTGACTGCAAAATATGACGTTCAGTCAAAGCAGATTCAGTATCAAGGCGCATAGTCTAACAGGACATCAAAAACCATCCTTATAGACGCTATAAACCGCGTCTCGACTCAAAATTTAATAAGTTTTTTCGTGATTGAACCAGGAGATAACAAAAATGACCAGCAGCGAACAATATAAGCGTCAAGTAATGAACGATTTAGCTGGGGGTAACAGCGAATCTCTTGAAGATGCTCCTAGCGATCCAACAAAGGATTACCAAAGTTTTGATGATTTTGCTCAACGTTCCTCAAGAGATGAGCGTCGTCAACTGTTCGGACGTTCCCTGCATCCAAACAGCATTCCACCAGCGCAGATGGAACCCGAACTGCAAAAAGCGATCGCGCAAATTAAACCCAACGAACGCGATGATGTAGCCAAGGAATTCTTCAAGCATTTGAAGCAAAGGGGATTAAGCGATCGCCAACTTGAGCAACAGTTGGGACTCTCTACCCATAACCCCAAGCACATGAGTGCTGATGATGTCAGCAAACTGGCTTCCTTTACCTATCACAGCCACCCGGATATCTTCCAAGAAGTGTTAGCAGATCAGCCTGCGGTTGTCAAGTTTTTGAGCAATCCAATGGTTGCAGCCGTCTTTGGTATTGTGGCTGCT
Organism: Funiculus sociatus GB2-C1; assembly: GCF_039962115.1. Classification (NCBI taxonomy): domain Bacteria; kingdom Bacillati; phylum Cyanobacteriota; class Cyanophyceae; order Coleofasciculales; family Coleofasciculaceae; genus Funiculus; species Funiculus sociatus. The sequence continues at coordinate 213,238 of NZ_JAMPKJ010000001.1, forward strand.
AAGTGGCTAAGCGATCGCAAGCACTAAAGCAATCTAAAACTGAATTAAACGTTGGTTGTTGAAACTTAGGCGATCCGGAAGCGATCGCCTTTTTTTGTTTATTATAAATCTTTCATAGTGCCAGTTTAATCTCGGAAGATTCTCCCAAAGCTTCATTTACTACAATCAACTTTCCCTGATTATCGGCTCCTAATTGTTGATTTGCATTAAGTAGTTCAATTCCATAAATAGTGCCGTCTGGCGCTATATCCACATTCATTTCATCACTTACCTGGATGGTTTCTACCTGTACTATTTTTTCTTGTAGGTAGATATAAGCAATGTTGTATCTTGGATCGTAAGTAAGTTTCATAAAATAACGCAAGTTGTTAGTTCTAAATATAGACAGTTTTATTCCTCCTAACCCCCTGAAAAAGCGATGCTGGAACTCGGAGGGAATCTCCTTTATTAGGAAGCATCAAGACGGTGGGAAGATTCAAAATCCCCCTTTTTAAGGGTAGGGCTGTTTTATTCTGCCCTCACCCGCCAGGGACTTAAGTCCCTGGCTAATAGCCCAAGTCGTCTCAAGACGACTATAAAGAGTATATTTGAGTCGTCTTCAGACGACTTTCGCTATGAGACAGCGATTTCAATCGCTGGCGGATTTTCTGGGAATGAAACAGTCCTATCTTTTTAAAGGGGATGCCAGGAGGAGAGAAAAAGTATGAGCGCATCACTAGCAACTTAGGTTAGATTATTATGCCTTACACACTTAACCCACAATCTCAACCCCAACTTAAAACAAGCTCTTTTCTCCTTCTTTTACCTTCCTCAATCCCGCCGCCAAATCTTGATAGTGTTGTCCTCACTGCCACCACTAGCGAGTAGCTGCCCATCCGGGCTAAAGGCGACGGAATTAACACAGTTGGAATGACCAGTGAGAGTGCGGATTTCTTCGCCCGTACCCGGATGCCAAAGTTTGATAGTCTTGTCGTTACTGCCACTAGCGAGTAGCTGCCCATCCGGGCTAAAGGCAATGCAAGAAACCCAGTCGGAATGACCAGTGAAAGTGCAGATTTCTTCGCCCGTACCCGGATGCCAAATCTTGATAGTGTCGTCCCCACTGCCACTAGCGAGTAGCTGCCCATCCGGGCTAAAGGCAATGCAAGAAACCCAGTCGCAATGACCAGTGAAAGTGCAGATTTCTTCGCCTGTACCCGGATGCCAAATCTTGATAGTGTCGTCCCCACTGCGACTAGCGAGTAGCTGCCCATCTGGGCTAAAGGCGACGGAAGCAACCGAGTCAGAATGACCAGTGAGAGTGCGGATTTCTTCGCCTGTACCCGGATGCCAAATCTTGATAGTCTTGTCACCCCTGCCACTACTAGCAAGTATCTGCCCGTCCGGGCTAAAGGCGACGGAAGAAACATAATTGGAATGACCAGTGAGGAGAGTGCGGATTTGTTCGCCTGTACCCGGATGCCAAAGTTTGATAGTCTTGTCAGCACTGCCACTCGCGAGTAGCTGCCCATCCGGGCTAAAGGCAATGCAAGAAACCCAGTCGGAATGACCAGTGAAAGTGCAGATTTCTTCGCCCGTACCCGGATGCCAAATCTTGATAGTGTCGTCCCCACTGCCACTAGCGAGTAGCTGCCCATCTGGGCTAAAGGCGAAGCCAGAAACCGAGTCAGAATGACAAGTGAGAGTACAGATTTCTTCGCCTGTACCCGGATGCCAAAGTTTGATAGTGTCCCAACTGCCACTAGCGAGTAGCTGCCCATCTGGGCTAAAGGCGACGGAGCAAACACGATCGGAATGACTGAGCATCTGTACGCATCGCCAAGATTGATGCGGCTCCAGCGATTTGTCTAACTTGGCAGGCTCCAGCGATTTGTCTAACTTGGCAATTAGTTCATCAAGTTTGTCATTTACTTCCGTTACTGTGGTACGCAGATCGCCGACCTCGCGGATGATATTTTTTTCCATATTATCCAGCCGACTCTCAAGCCTATCAGCCCAATCACCCATTTCGTCACGAATTGCGCCGCTGATATTTTTTTCCATCTCACCCAGCCGACTCTCAAGCGCATCAGCTACATGAGCCATTTTGGTGTGGAACTCCTTGATGTCGGAACTGTCCCTGTGTAACGAAACTACAAAGCTTTGGGGATTACTAATCTGTTCTGTAAGGTTCTCTACCGCAGCCTTTAAATCCGGTAACTCGTCTTCACTGCGTGGCATTAGCTTCACCTAAAATTACGATCGGCGGGGATTGATTGTGATCATCTCTGTCTTAACTTACAAGATACCTTTTGGCATACAGGAGAAGAAGGCGATCGCATTCTCCCCCATCTAACAACAAAAAAAGCCTGCGATCGCAGGCTTCGTTAGCGTAGCCGCACCCTTCGAGGATGCAGGCATAATTAATTAAATTAAACCTTAGCCAACTCAGGAGTCGGACGCTTACTATTACGAATACCTTCAATTGCTTCAGCGTAATCCTTCGCCTTAAACACAGCAGAACCCGCCACAATTGCATTAGCGCCAGCTTCCAAAACCTGCCAAGTATTGTTACCTTTCAAACCCCCATCCACTTCAATCCAGGGATCTAAACCGCGTTCATCGCACATCTGGCGCAGCTTCCGGATTTTTGGCACCATCTCTGGGATAAAACTTTGACCGCCGAAACCGGGGTTAACGCTCATAATTAATACCAGATCGCAAAGCTCCAGCACATACTCAATCAAATCCAAAGGAGTAGAAGGATTGAGAACGACACCAGCCTTTTTGCCCAGTTCCTTAATTTGTCCTAGAGTCCGGTGCAGATGCGGTGAGGCGTTGTGTTCCGCATGAACGTAGATATGATCGGCCCCCGCCTTAGCAAAATCTGCGACATACTTTTCTGGTTCCACGATCATCAGGTGGACATCCAGCGGCTTTTGTGTAACAGGACGAATAGCTTCTACAATCAGCGGGCCAATGGTGATATTGGGGACAAAGCGACCATCCATCACATCAATGTGAATCCAATCTGCACCAGCGGCATCTACCGCCCGGATTTCCTCTCCCAGCCTACTGAAATCAGCTGATAGGATTGATGGAGCTACAACAATCGGCTTCTGGCTCATGGCTATTAATACTCTTTTGCGTCCTTGGGTTGTAATAAGTTTAACAAAAGATGTCGCAAGTCTTAAAAAATTGTGAAGTAATGCAATGCGTAATTTTATAGATTAGAACGCAGATTCAGAACCTCCCTAAAAAACGGGGGCAGTGGGGATCAAAACCTAAGTTCCATCATGTTATATCCCCCCACATCAGAACCCCCTTTTTAAGGGGGCAGGGGGATCAAAACCTAAGTTCCATCACGTTTTTACAGATTAGAACTCCCCATAAATTAGGGTTGGGGGGATCAAAAACTGAGTTCCATCACGTATTGATCCCCCCAACCCCCCTTTTTAAGGGAGGCTAAGAAAAAATTGCACCGAAGCGTAAGTATCAATCAACCCTTCACACATTCATTGGAGAAGTTTCCTTGACGCAGCAGCAAATTGTCAAAAAACTGGCATGGCTTGTTTGGGGAATCAGTATTCCACTGATTACTGCACCTTCCTCACTGGCTAAAGATACGTCATCACTCGGAGAATCTGGCATTGATGTCCGCAAGCTGCACGCCCCTCCTTATAATTTATTGGGACGAAAGATTGCTATTGGTCAGGTGGAAATTGGCAGACCGGGGCAATTTGGGTTAGATAAAACTGCGTCCAAGAAGCGAACATTCTCTCTAATGCGAGTCTTTTATCGCGATACCCCAGCTAAAGCTGATAGCAATGTCGATGCTCATGCGGCAATGGTAGCGGCTGTGATGATTAGCTCGGATAAAGCTTTACCGGGAGTGGCACCGGAGGCACGGCTATATTCTTCTGCTGTTGGCTCACCCCAAAAAGCAGGACAACCGGAGGAGTGTTTATCTGCTCAACACGTAGCACTGCAAAATGGGGGCGATGTCCGAGCGATTAATTTTAGTTTTGGCGAATCTTTGGAACGAGACTCGCGAACCGATCCGGTTTTGGATGGCAATGCTTTGTTAACACAATGTATTGACTGGTCTTCGCGGGTTCACGACGTGATTTATGTAATTGCTGGTAATCAAGGCAATGGCGGCATTCCCATTCCCACTGACAATTTTAATGGTGTGAATATTGCTTACACAACGCGCCGCCAGGATGTTTTTACTAAAGTGGACTTTGGCAATTTGAGTGCTGCACCCGTTGGTATTGGCAGGCGTTTGATTAACCGCGAAATTAATGTCGGGCCCCGCCGTTCGATTAATTTAGCAGCGCCGGGGAGCAATATTGATTTATTGAATCTGGAAGGAAAGGTTGATAGTGTCACGGGGACGAGTTTTGCCGCTCCACATGTTACAGCTTCTGTGGCTTTGTTACAAGAATATGGCGATCGCCAGCTGCGAGCAAAACAGTCTAACTGGAGTTTAGATTCCCGCCGCCACGAAGTGATGAAAGCGGTGCTGTTGAACTCGGCGGAGAAAATCAAAGATAGTGGCGATGGTTTACGCTTGGGAATGAGCCGCGATATTTTGACCAAAGATAATCGCAATTGGTTAGAATCTGATGCCTACAAAGACCAAAAAATACCGTTAGATTTCCAAATGGGTACGGGACAATTGAATGCTTTTCGAGCTTACCAGCAATTTAGTCCTGGCCAGTGGAAACCTGATGCTGCACTCCCGCCGATAGGTTGGGATTACCAGACTGTAAAAGAGTCATCGTTTCAAGATTATGTGTTAGAACAACCGCTGCAACAAGGCAGTTTTGTCTCAGTTACGCTTGCTTGGGATCGCCTGGTGGAGTTGCAAGATAAAAATAAGAACCAGCGGTATGATGTTGGGGAAAGTTTTAGCGATCGCGGTTTAAACAACCTTGACATTTACTTGATGCGCGTCGAAGACGATGACATCAGCAAAAGTATCTGGTCTTCACAAAGCGATGTTGACAGTGTAGAACACATTTTTCACGAAATTCCCGCCACTGGTCGCTACAAAATCCGCGTCCAGTATCGTCAGAAAGTTAATGAAGATACCCAGCCTTACGCTTTGGCTTGGTGGACTGTACCGAAAAAATAAAAAGAAAAAATTGCGCTCAGTCTAAATGGCGCTACGCAAACAAAGCCCGGATGGTGTGCGGATTTTATTATAGTCCGCGCACCATCCGGACTTCGTTTGTGTAGCCGCGTCCAATCTCCGGGTAATAATGCTTCGTTTGTGTAGCCGCAATTTTTAATCGCCGGGTGATCATGCTTCTCAATCAGTTACTAAAACTGTAACAGATGGAACGTTTGTGTTTTTTGTCCGTCATTCTAGATATAAAGAATGTTATGGCAAAAAAGCAACAAAATGAATCCGCAAATATTAAATCAAGTAAAAGCGATCGCATCTGCAAGTATCATCGTTTTGGGTTTAGTTGGATGGTCATCACTAAAAAATCCTAATATAGCGATCGCTCGTCCCAATCAAGTGCAGGCACAAGTGTCTAAGAATAGTTCTGTAGATCAAAAGCTGGTTGCTGCTAATACTAAATTTGGTTTCAAGCTGTTCAAGCAAATTCTGAAAAAAGACAGCGGCAAGAACGTTTTTATTTCGCCTTCTAGTGTAGCGATCGCTCTTGCCATGACCTACAACGGTGCCAGCGGCAAAACTCAACAAGCAATGGCGAACACCCTGGAAATCCAAGGAATGAGTTTACAGGAAGTAAACAGCTCCAATGAAGCTTTAAAAGCAATCCTAGAAAATCCAGACCCCCAAGTACAATTGACTATCGCGAACTCCCTTTGGGCAAGACAAGGAGTTTCTTTTAATCCAGACTTTCTCCAGAGGAATCGGCAATTTTATCAAGCAAAAATTACCGATTTAGATTTTAATAACCCTGATTCCCCATCTGTTATGAATAATTGGGTAAAGGAGAATACTCGCGGCAAAATCAATCAGATTGTCAATGGTCTAAGTTCAGATCACGTGCTTTTCTTAATCAATGCTATTTATTTTAAAGGCATCTGGACAAATGAATTTGATAAAGCAAATACAGTTAATAAACCCTTTTACTTAACAAATGGCGCTCAGAAACAACATCCAATGATGTCGCGAAACGGAAAATATAGATACTATGAGACAGACCAGTTTCAGGCAATAAGTATTCCCTATGGTCAAGAAAGGCTGAGTTTTTATATTTTTCTGCCAAAACAAAATTCTAATCTGACAGCTTTATATCAACAACTCAACACTGAAAACTGGGAGCAATGGATGAACAAGTTCACAATGCGACCAGGATTGATTCAAATGCCTCGCTTTAAAATGGAGTACGAAACTTCCTTAGCAGAGTCCCTAAAAGCGTTAGGTATGGAGTCTGCTTTTGACTCAAAAGCCAATTTTACTCAAATGAGTTCTATTCCACTCCAGCTTAACCAAGTCAAGCATAAAACCTTTGTAGAAGTAAACGAAGAAGGCACCGAAGCAGCAGCAGTAACTGCCGTAGGCGTAGTGACCTCATTGGCGCGCAGGCCAGAAGAACCGTTCCGAATGATTGTAGACCGCCCGTTCTTCTCTTGCATTAGAGATAATCAAACTGGAACCGTTCTATTTATGGGGTCTATTGTGGAACCGCAATGAAAGAAATTGACTTGTTGGACAATAAAAACATCAGTAGGGACGAGCTGGAAACCCCACTATACCAACTATTTATTTATTTGATGCCTGTGGTTGGCTTTTTCCCGGCGCTGTGGACGCTTTACCGACGGGAGGGTAATCGACAACAACAAACCGTGAGCCGACTTTCCGTGACGCTGGCTATGGCTTGGCTGATGGCATACATTTTGGTGGGTGCTGGAGTTGCCCAAACTTCCGAGTTTTTGACCTTGCGCTTATTATTTATCAATAGCCTGCTGACATCGGGTTACTTTTTAGTCAGTTTATGGTTGATGGTGCGTCTATGGCAACGTAAATCGGTGCGTCTTCCGGGTATTAGTCAAATCGCTGAGGGTGTTGTTCGCAAACGCTTATCCTAAATAGCTTTTAGCCTCATTTTGGAATCAAGCCACCTCCCTGTTTTCGTTTCCAACCAGAGACTGGGGATGAAAAAAGTAGAAGCGATCGCCTGCTTATTATTAACTTGGAATCGGGTTATTCTGGTAGCCTAAGTATCTCAAGGGGACAAATTTGAAACTCTTGCCAACCTTTGCCTGATTTATCAACAAATCGGTGGAAAAACTGCTATGAGTGTTCTAGTGCAATTTGCGTAGGAACGGTATTTTTTTTACCTAAATGTCCGCCCCCCAGATTGCTCGATTATGCGCCCCTGTATTTATGGCAGATTTGTGCTAATTTTTTAGCGTGTGTGAGGAAGTCAGTGTCAGCTCGAAAAATTCCTGAAAACCGCCCTTGGGGGCAAAAAAACGGTCAACAAAGCCCAAGAAAGCCAGCTCCCAAAGGGAATCAGGTGAGCTGGCTTTGGCTGGGGTTGGGTTTGAGTGGGGTAGCAATGTTGTCAGCGACTGCGGGAGCAATGCTTGCAGTGTCGCTTTCAAGTACGCCTTTGCTGCAAAGTCAACTGAGTCCTGATGAAGCGGCTGTATTTGATGGCGATCGCATCTCCCGCACCAGTATGCGATTACCAGAACTAACCCGCCCTGTCAATATCTTAGTTATGGGAATAAAGGTTATCTCTTCAGACCTGGATAACCCTCCCCCAGAAACCCAAAATTTGGGATACCACGCCTTAGTAAACTCTTTCGAGGGTCTGTCGGATACCATGCTGCTGTTGCGGTTTAATCCGGAGGCGCAAAAAATAGCTGTTCTCTCCATCCCACGGGATACCCGCACCTACGTGGAAGGTGTCGGCATGACCAAGATTAATGCTGCTAATGTTGAAGGGGGGCCAGCACTGAGCGCTAAGACAGCCAGCGAACTCCTTAGCGGAGTCGGAATTGATCGCTACATCCGAATTAACGTTCAAGGGGTAGAAAAACTGGTAGATGCCTTGGGTGGTGTCACCGTTTACGTTCCCAGAGACATGAAGTATCAGGATGACTCCCAGCACCTTTACATCAACTTGAAGGCGGGAAAACAACATCTCAATGGCAATCAGTTGCAGCAATTTCTGCGCTTTCGCTATGACAAGTATGGGGATATTGGTAGGATTCAGCGACAGCAAATGGTGATGAGGGCGCTGATGGAACAAGCACTCAATCCCACCACTCTCGCCCGGATGCCAAAAATTCTCTCAGTTATTCAGTCGCATATTGACACCAATTTGACTGTGGAGGAGTTGCTGGCGCTAGTTGGTTTTGGCGTGAAGACAGAACGTTCCCAGGTGCAAATGTTAATGGTTCCTGGTGATTTCAGTGGGAACGGACAGCGTGAGGTAAGTTACTGGTTGCCAAATCGCCGTCGCATTCAGACGATGATGGCGCAGCACTTCGATCAGGGTTTGGACGGCGGCGAAGCAAATGACCCTGCTTATATGCGGGTAGCGATTCAAGATAGCACTGGTAATATGAGGGCCGTCCAATCCTTGATCGAAAAGCTCCGGGAAGCTGGCTACCAGAACGTTTATGTGGACGATCCTTGGCCGGAACCGTTGCGGGTGACGCACCTAGTGGCGCAGCAAGGAGATGGCGACAGCGCTCAAGCTATCAAGCGATCGCTTGGATTCGGAGAAGTGCGCGTAGAAAGCACAGGCAACTTAGTTTCCGATATCACTATCCAGCTGGGTGAAGACTGGTTACAAAGGCAATCTCGTCGAGATTCATATTAATTGGGGACTGGGGATTGGGGATTGGGGATTGGGAATTGGAAGGACTCTTAGCCAGTCCCTAGTACCCAGTACCCAGTCCCCAATTCCCAGCCTCTAGTCCCCAGCCCCCATTATCCAATCCAGCAAAATCGGATTAACCAACTCAGGGGCTTCATCTTGTGGACAATGCCCGACACCTTCGATAGGAATAAATTTTTCCACTTTGGGATAATTAGCCAACTCTCGCCCCAATTCTATAGGCTCCCAAGGGTCTTCCGTTCCCCAGAGCATGATTGCCGGACAAGGCAAAAGCGGCAGTAAATCTTCAGGTAGGGGCCCTTGGGAATAGCGCGTAAAGGCTACAAAAACGTCCACAGCGCCCTCATCAAAGGCAGGAGCCATGAGCATATCTACCAGTTCATCTGTGACGGCTTCCGGATGCTTATAGGCTTGCAGGAGAACCTTACGCACTACCTTCGGTTTGGCAAGTTGACTAAAGAACAGTTTCCCAATCCACTTTACTGACAGTAGTTGTTGAACTATCGGTGCGCCAAAGCTGCGATACCAGGGCAGTTGAGCGCGTTTACGATCGTGTAGCAGTCGCAGGGAACAGTTAAGTAAAGCAATTTTTAAGGCAATATCCGGGTTATCCACTGCTGCTTGCATGACAACAATACAGCCGATGGAGTTACCGATTAAATAAGCCTCTCCTCCCACAACCTCGCGGCAAAAATCAGCGAGTTGCTGTCCCCAGGTTTCAAAGGTGTAGGAAATCGGATTTCCTGGTGTGGGTTTAGCTGAACCGCCAAAGCCAATTAAGTCAATAGCATAGACGCGGCACGTTTGCGCTAGGACGGGGATGTTTTTGCGCCAGTGTCCCCAAGATGCCCCAAAGCCATGCACTAGCACAACTGGCGGCCCTTGGGTTCCTTGGGTTTGGTAGCAAATGGGAAAGCCCCGCCAAGTCCAAGTTTTCGTGACGATTTTGGCTGTGGTGGGTGCGATCGCGCTAGGATCGGAAGATAAGGTCATGGGAGGCGTATCTTTAAATTTCCATCCCCGATCGGGATTTATCGGCTTCCTTTATTTTACCGAAATTAGTGGGTTTAAAGCCCCGCACTTCAGGGCGGCTTTTTATTTATTGTGCTTAGAACTACGATATATTTTTTTATATCGAGCGCACTAACGTAAATGTTGGTATTTGAAGCCAAGCTAGAAGGAAAAAAAGAGCAGTACGAGCGGCTAGACGAAGCCATTCGTACTGCTCTTTTTATTAGAAATAGCTGCGTCAGATACTGGATGGATAATAAAGGAGTTGGGCGATACGAGTTAAGTGCTTATTGTGCAATTCTTGCCAAGGAGTTCCCTTGGGCGAACAAACTCAACTCAATGGCACGACAAGCCTCTGCCGAGAGAGCTTGGTCATCCATCGCTCGGTTCTACGACTTCTGCAAGAAGGGAAAACCCGGAAAAAGGGGATTTCCTCGTTTCAAGAAGCATAAGACACACGGTTCTGTTGAGTACAAGACCTGTGGGTGGAAGCTTTCAGAAGACAGAAGGAGTATTAACTTCAGTGATGGATTCAAAGCAGGAAGTTTTAAGTTGTGGGGAACCCGCGACTTACATTTCTATCAGTTGAGCCAAATCAAGCGGGTACGAGTAATTCGTCGAGCCGATGGGTACTACGTGCAGTTCTGTCTTGATGTTGAGCGAATTGAGAACAGAGAGCCGACAGGCAAAACTATTGGTATAGATGTGGGACTAACCCACTTCTATACTGATTCTGACGGGTCTTCCGTTGAGAATCCACGTTATCTGAGAAAGTCCCAAAAAGCACTCAAGAAGCTTAACCGCAGGCTTTCCAGAACCCAAAAAGGCTCTAAGAATAGAGCTAAAGCGAGGAATCGCCTGAGTAGAAAACACCTCAAGGTAACTAGGCAGCGTAAAGACTTTGCTGTGAAATTGGCAAGGTGCGTAGTCCAGTCTAACGACTTGGTAGCCTATGAAGACTTGCAGGTGTTGAACATGGTTAAAAACAAAAAGCTCTCCAAGTCGATATCAGATGCGGCTTGGACAGCTTTTAGGAACTGGGTAGAATACTTCGGTAAAGTATTTGGGGTGGTGACAGTTGCAGTACCTCCTCGCTACACCAGCCAGAACTGCTCTAATTGTGGTCAGGTTGCCAAGAAATCACTAAGTCAAAGAACTCATCAATGTCCTCATTGTGGTTTTGTCTTAGACCGGGATTGGAACGCGGCGAGGAACATATTAGAACTTGGACTGCGTACCGTGGGACACGCGGGAACCTCTAACGCCTCTGGAGATATCGACCTCTGCTTGAGTGAGGAAACTCCTTCAAGTAAGCCGAGTCGCAGAAAGAGGAAGCCCAAGAAGTGATTCTTGGAATCCCTGCGCGTTTACGCCAGGGAGGATGTCAATTTCTTCAACTCTTCTATGTACTTACGCACTTTTTAGCAAATAAATAAAAAAGATCCGTAAAAACTCTGATGCTATGTGTAGACACAACTGATAATTATGCCGTGTAAGAAAGCAAAGGGGAAACAAGGTAGAGGGAACAAGGCTTTTACTCTTTTGTCTTGTCTCCAATCCCCAATCCCCAATCCCCGATCCCCTAGTCCCCAATTTTTTCGCTGTGGATGCAGTTAAAGCGGGGAGTATGTCAGTATCTAGATTGGGGAATCGTTGACGCAATCTATTTTGTTGATGAATATGGTGCAAACTTCTACCTCTGTTCTGCCATTCCTGGGCCCTGATGTAGCAACAACCTATGATGCTGCGCGGGTGGTCATTCTCCCAATCCCCTACGAGGCGACAACAACCTATCACCGGGGATGCGAAAACGGGACAGATTCCATTCTGGAAGCTTCTCAACAAGTGGAATACTACGATGAGGAGCTAGATGCGGAAACTTGCCGAGACATTGGAATTTACACTTACGAATCTATCGCGGACACACGCAATGGTAGCTCGGTTTCATCCGAGGCAATGCTAAAAGTCAACCGTGATACTGTGTCTAAGCTGATTGGGGATGGTAAGTTTGTCATATCCCAATTTACGGCAGCCAAATTGGTCTATAAACTTATAGGTTATAAGGCATTGCAAACCGGCTAGAAGCTACTGCTAACTAGCTACATTCCTTTTCTAATCTGTTGTGTTCCAATTGTTGATTCATTAAGGCTTGTGCAAATGAGTGTGATGGAAAAAACTGGCACTCCCATTGGTAGTTATGCTCCGGATTTTGAACTGCCAGGGATCGATGATAAAGTACACCATTTATCCCGTTATTTAGAGAGATATCGGGCTATAGGTGTCGTTTTCATGTGCAATCACTGTCCTTACGTGCAGTTGTATCTCGATAGGCTAATAGAGATTCAAGCCGAGTTTCAAGAGCGAGGATTTACGCTAATTGGCATCAATGCTAATGATGCTTTCCAGTATCCTGAAGACAGCTTTGAAAACATGAAAAATTTAGCAGCAGATCGGCTGAATTTCCCCTATCTGCGCGATACAACGCAGGATGTTGCTCGTTGCTTCGGAGCAACAAAAACACCGGAAGTTTACCTGATAGACAATGCAGGTATACTCCGCTACAGCGGGGGAATTGATGATAATCCCCAAAAGCCAGAAGCGGTACGGGTGCATTATTTGCGAGATGCGATCGCCTGTTTGCTGCAAGGCAATACAATTACTCCAGAGTCCACTGATGCCGTGGGTTGCTCGGTAAAGTGGCGTAATTAACCCCCCGCCGCCGGATTGGTGGTAGTAGCTAACAAGAGTTAAATTTGCCGAATCATATCCCAAACTACTCCGCTACTGCTATCTTATGGTGGAGGTAATTGGAGTGAGAAAATAGTGTGTGCATGGGGATAACTTATCGACGAATTTTACTCAAGCTTTCCGGTGAAGCTTTGATGGGCAACCTGGGCTACGGAATCGATCCGATGGTGGTTCAGGAAATCGCGACCCAAGTCGCAGAAGTGGTGGCAAGTGGCGTTCAGGTAGCTATTGTCGTGGGTGGCGGCAATATCTTTCGCGGCGTGAAAGCAGCATCGGCGGGGATGGATCGGGCGACAGCAGACTACATTGGCATGATTGCCACAGTGATGAATGCGATGACCTTGCAGGACTCTCTAGAGCAAATTGGGGTGCCAACGCGAGTGCAAACCGCGATCGCTATGCAAGAAGTCGCAGAGCCTTACATCCGGCGGCGTGCTATTCGCCATCTCGAAAAAGGACGGGTGGTGATTTTTGGGGCTGGATCGGGAAACCCCTTTTTCACCACCGACACCACAGCTGCCTTGCGAGCAGCGGAAATTGATGCGAATGTAATTTTTAAGGCGACTAAAGTAGACGGGATTTATGATTCTGACCCCAAGCTGAACCCGCAAGCTCATCGCTATCAGAGCATTACCTACGGACACGTTTTAGCTAACGATCTGCGGGTGATGGATAGTACAGCGATCGCCTTATGTAAAGAAAACAATATCCCGATTATGGTGTTTGATTTATCGGTTCCGGGAAATATTCGCCGAGCCGTTATGGGAGAATCTGTCGGAACAATTGTCGGAGGTTTTTGTGAAGTTATCTGACGCTGAAAGCAACATGAAAAAGGCAGTTGAATCAACTCAACGGTCTTTTAATACCATTCGGACGGGACGAGCCAATGCTAGTCTCCTCGACAAAGTAATTGTGGAATACTACGGTTCCCCAACTCCTATCAAATCCTTGGCCAACATTAGTACGCCGGATGCGACTACGATTACAATTCAACCTTTTGACCGTAGTAGCCTAAACTTAATTGAAAAAGCCATTTCGCTGTCGGATGTAGGCTTAACGCCAAACAACGATGGCTCCATGATTCGGCTGAATATTCCCCCATTGACAAGCGATCGCCGCAAAGAATTGGTGAAAATAGCAGCAAAGTATGCCGAAGAAGGCAAAGTCTCTATTCGCAACATCCGCCGCGATGCCGTTGACTCGATTCGCAAACAGGAAAAAAATAGTGAACTTCCCAAGGATGAAGCGCGAGATTTGCAAGAAAGCGTTCAGAAGTTGACTGACAAGTACATCGCCAGAGTTGACGAACTGCTAGCAGAAAAAGAGAAAGATATCACCACTGTTTAAAGTTATTAGTCATTAGTCATTAGTTATAGTGAAGGACTAAAGACTAAATTTAATTAGTCAAAAGTTCTAGCAAAAAACTAAGGACTAAAGACTAAAACTTATGCAGGCACAAACACTTGTCCATCTACACTCCTCGGACGGACAAGGTAGGCAACGTGCATGGGGTAGCCTTGGGAATAAATCGCATCCACGTACCGCAGGGCAGTTTCTCGGTTCGTGCAGGCGCGTAAAATTTTCTCGTTACCGTTGGCGTATTGGATGCGTACTTCCCACATAAGTCTTGACCTCACAGTAGTAAATGCACAGCTTTATCTTGTTTTTAATTTTATGAAGCTTTCATGAACCAATCCTATAAATTATAGGCAATTTTGCACTCAGTGAAATTGATGAATTTATTAAAGATGGCGATCGCGTTGCCTATTGGCAAGTTTAAGAGCAATTAATCGCTTACGTAGTTGAAAACACGGAATTGATTGGGCAAATAAAAGCACAATATAATATCCGAACAGCGATCGCTATGCTAAAAAGCTTGAAAGCATTAGATTGTAGGCTTTTAACTGGAACGGGGAAATTACGCAAATAGCCAGTTAGCACCCAAAGCAACTAAGCTTTAAACCAGTGAGTACAAGAGTGAGGATGGAAATTCCATTGCGTGCCAATATACTCCTACGGGCTACGCTAACCAAGTCTGCTTAGGCAGGCTAAAATTCTTAAGACCGTGCAGGCGATATTTGCTTGCCTCGCATCGGCTCTTTAGAGTGTCCAAAAGTGGGATGCACCTATGAGAATCTAAATTCTCCTTCCAGCCTCAAATTTAAGTGCGTTCAGGAGCAAAAATTAATACGATGTTTGACTGTATTATTGTCGGCGCTGGCCCAGCAGGCGGAACCGCAGCTTATCACTTAGCGAAGCGGGGACGCTCAGTTTTAGTTATAGAAAAAGAATCTCTGCCTCGATACAAACCTTGTGGAGGTGGCGTTTCGCCAGCAGTTGCCGAGTGGTTTGATTTTGACTTCTCCCCCGCCATTTCCCTGAAGGTGAACACGATTCGCTGCACATGGAATATGAAAGATCCGGTGGAAACAGAACTGAATACACCAGAACCAATATGGATGGTGCGGCGAGACGTTTTCGACCACTTTCTTATCCAGCAGGCGCAGCAACAGGGCGCAGAACTTAGAGACAATACGGAAGTGACGGGAATTGAGTTTAAGAACGACGCTTGGCAAGTCAACACGGCAAACGGCCCGGTACAAGGTCGTTATTTAATTGCTGCCGATGGAGCCAAAGGGCCAATGGCTAAGTGGCTGGGCTTTAAAGAGCGCAAACGCCGTCTGGCTGGCGCTTTGGAGGCAGAACCAAAGGCACAAGTAGAAAACGGTCACATCGCTCATTTTGAATTTGGGATGGTCAAAAATGGCTATATCTGGAATTTTCCCAAAGCCGACGGCTATTCTATCGGGATTGGCAACTTCCGAGGCAGCGACCCGCAAGACTTTAAGAGCCTCCTAGCTGAGTATGCCACACTGTTTAATGTTGATGTCAAAACCAGCAAGCAGTACGGTCATCCTTTGTGCTTGTGGGACGGCGATCAAAAGCTGCATACCCAAAATGCAGTTTTAGCTGGAGAAGCTGCTTGTGTCGTCGATCCGTTTACGGCTGAGGGAATTCGTCCCTCGATGTTTAGCGGTTTGAAGGCAGCAGAAGCAATTGACAAAGCTGTGGGAGGCGATCGCAATGCTTTGGAAGGATACACCAATGCGATCGCTCAAGAATGGGGATCTGACATGGTGTGGGCGCAACGTTTAGCAGGAATTTTCTACAGAATTCCTGGTATCGCTTATAAAGTTGGTGTTAAGCGCCCTGGAGCTGCTGAAAAAATGGGTCAACTGCTATGCGGGGAAAGCCGTTACTCAGAAGTGGCTGATCGTGCCATTAAGCGACTGAGTAAAAGTATGATCCCCGGTATGGGCGGCTAAATTTTTTTTTGCGGTCGTATTTTTTATGGCTGATGGTTTGCTAGGAACTATCAGCCATAAACCATGAATAATTTCAATTTGTTCTTGTGTTATATTGGGGCTTTCCTCTAGAAACTCGATAGTTATGTCTTCTAGGACTGCAAATTTATCCAGGTTTGGGCTTTCGATTGCGGTAGCCGGATTCGTAGGCTTCCTGATGGTGGGTTGTGGCAACCCACAGGCTGATGCCAAAAAGTATGTAGACTCAGGAAATGCTCTTGTTGAGCAAGGCAAATTATCGGAAGCGATCGCTGACTACAATAAAGCAGTCGAAATTAATCCCAAAGATGCAGAAACTTACGATAAATTGGGAACTGCTTTGGTTCAAGAAAATAAGTTACCAGAAGCTACAGAAGCTTTCAAAAAAGCTATTGAAGCAAATCCAAAAAAAATAGAATTGTATAGTAAATTGGCATTGATTCAGGTCAATCAAAAGAAATTAGATGAGGCATCGGACACTTTTCAAAAAGCCATTGAAGTTGACCCTAAAAATGCAAAACTTTATAATAATTTAGGATTTATTCAAGTCAACCAAAAAAAAATACCTGAAGCAACTGATTCTTTCAAAAAATCCCTAGCAATTGACCCGAATAATGCCAAAACTCACAAAGACTTGGGAGTTGCTTTAGGTGTGCAAAACAATTTAAAGGAAGCAACTGCTGCTTTTAAAAAATCAATTGAACTTGACCCAAAAAGTGCGGATGCACACTACTTTTTGGGGATTGCTTTAGTCAAACAAGGAAATTTGCCTGAGGGAGTTGCGTCTCTGAAAAAGGCGACGGAAATTGAGCCTAAAGCAGCACAAGCTTACTTTAACTTAGGGGTGGCTTTAGATCAACAAGGTAAGAAATCTGAGTCAATAGCAGCTATTAAAAAGGCTAGAGATTTACTCAGAGAGCAAGGCAGAACTCAGGACGCTGACAAGATCGATGAAGGATTGAAGGCGATGGGACAGAAGTAAAAAGCCTGTGAGATAAAAGGTAATAAAAACTGGAAGATAGTCTTGGGAGACACGGACAAAAAGGGTTGCTTTCTTTGTCCGTGTCTCCCCAATCCCCAATCCCCGATTAGCAAATGACGATTTACTTTTACAAAGTTGACGATCCATATGGATGTTTTTCCAACTTTTCTCCTCATTGCATTCATCTGCTGGGGCAAGACTGGGCGACGGTAGAGCATTACTATCAAGCGCAAAAATTTGTTGGCACCAAGGATGAAGCTTTAATTTTAGATATTGCCAGCGCCAAGACACCAATGGAAGCTGCAACACTGGGACGCGATCGCACTCGCCACATCCGTCCTGACTGGGAAAGCCTGAAAACTGAGATTATGCACGAAGCTGTGCTTATTAAGTTTCTCACCCATTTAGATATTCAGTCTATTTTGCTTTCTACAGGCGATCGCTTACTTGTCGAAGATTCCCAAATTGATTATTACTGGGGCTGCGGTAAAGATAAAACTGGTCACAATCATCTAGGCAAAATTCTGATGAGCGTCCGCCAAGAAATTCGGCAACGTTTGTAAAAAAGGTTTTTTAAAAATATAAATATTGCAATCTAGATTTTTCTTTAGAACAATACTAACTATTTATTTTTATCTATAATTTTCCTGTCTTCGCCAGTAATTATTGTATTTTACTTTAGATGTAGCTATCTTACCAGGACTTTATTAAAATATATTAATGTTCCGTTTAATCTTAAATTTTTGATAATTTCAATAGTTTTACGAATGTGCTAAGGCGCTTTTAATGCACAAAATAGACATATACGACCAAAAGAAAACATTAAAAAATAATAGGCGTGGTGGATAAAGCGAATGGAACTCAGTAATAATACGCAGAATATGCCCTCAAAAATAGAACAAGAAGGGTTACTGCATCGAATCACGAACCGGATTCGGCAATCTCTAGAATTGCAAGAGATATTAATATCAACAGTCGCCGAGATACGTTCATTTCTAGAAACCGATAGAGTCAAAGTTTATCAGTTTCATGCTGATGGTAGCGGGCAAGTTATTGCTGAGTCGATTTATAACAACCACCTGCCGTCCCTGCTGGGGTTGAATTTTCCAGCGGATGACATTCCTCCCCACGCCCGCGAAATGTTTATCAAAGCCAGAGGGCGTTCAATTGTGGATCTTGCCACAGGGAAGATTGGGATCAGTCAACTGGATTGTCCCCAAACTGGTATTCCTTTGGAGACGCAAGGTTTTTACTATCGTGAAGTAGACCCTTGCCATATTGAATATCTCACAGCAATGGGGGTGCAGTCTTCCTTAGTGGTGCCGATTTTACAGTACGACGTACAAGCACACAAAGTACAGCCGCAACTGTGGGGATTATTAGTGTCTCACAATGCCCAAACACGTACTTTTTCCGAAAGGGAACTGCAAATTGTGCAGTTAGTGGCGGATCAAGTTTCAATTGCGATCGCGCAGTCAAATCTCCTCAGAGGCGCTCGCGAACAAGCAATTATCGAAGCTAAGATTAACCGAGTAGCAACCCTGCTGCATACACTACCATCGATTGAGGTACAACAAGCTCTCATAGAGACCGTTGCCGCCTTTAAGGGTTCCGGTGGCAGACTTTACATAGCCCCAGAAAACCCCAGCTTTGGAGGTAAACAGTTTACCTGCGGCGCTCAGCCGATGCTAGTAGGACTCAAGAAAGATTGCCTGCTCGAAGAGAGTCTTGTATGGCAGCAATACTTTAAATTACAAGATACTACCTGCAATAGCCCGGTAGCAATTAGGGATATATATAAAGAACCGGGGCTGCGAGTGCTAGCAGCAGCATTCCGCCCAACAAAGATTCGAGGCATGATCGTTATACCCCTGGAGTATCGTCAGGAGTTTCTCGGTTACTTAAGCGTATTTCGAGATGAAATTGAAACAGAAACTTTGTGGGCGGGACGTTTTGATTCCGATGAGCGACAGTGGCAACCCCGGAACTCGTTTGAAGCTTGGGTAGAGCTGAAAAAAGGTCAAGCTTGCGAGTGGACAAAAGAAGACATTGAACTGGCTGCTGCCTTAGCCAATCACTTTGCAATGGCAATTGAGCAGTATGAACTGTACAGGCAGGTAAAGACTCTGAATACCAACCTGGAGTGTCAGGTACAGGAGCGCACACAACAGTTGCAACAATCGTTGGATTTTGCCAAAGTCTTGAAGCAGGTTACAGATCAAATTCGTAGCACCCTCGACTTACAGACCATTCTAAAAAGCATCGTGCGAGAAGTCCGAGAATTGCTAACCACAGATCGAGTGGTGATTTACCAGTTCACCAGAGGCTACCAAGGGCAAGTGGTTGTAGAAGATGTGAAAGACAATGGCACCTCAATTCTGGGAGATATATATGACGATAAATGCTTTCCTTTAGACTACGCCTATCGGTACCAGAAGGGAAGAGTTCGGGCTATTAACAACGTATTGGAGTCAGATTTAGACCCCTGTCATATAAAGTTTTTACAGAATATTCAAGTTCAAGCTAACTTAGTCGTGCCGATTAGGATGGGCGATCAGCTGTGGGGACTGCTCATTGCCCATGAGTGCTTTAAAACGAGGATTTGGCAGGAGGCTGAAATAGAGCTACTGCAACAGCTGGCGGATCAAGCAGCGATCGCTATTCAACAAGCCGAACTCTACCAACAAAGTCGTGCTGCTGCTGACATTGCCACCCAAAAAGCCCAACAACTAGAGCAAGCTGCCGAACAACAGGAAGCATTATTTGCGGTTGTTACCAAAATTCGAGAATCCCTTGACCTGGAGACAATTTTCAAGGCAACAACTACTGAAGTTCGACAACTGCTAGAAGCCGACCGAGTAGCAGTATTTTGCTTATATTCAGCCTCTGGTTCGGAGGATGATGAATTTGTTTCAGAAGACGTGTTGCCAGAGTTTAAGCCTGTTTTAGGAACAAAAGTTTACGATCGTCATTTTTCCGAATACTATGCTCACCTCTATGAACAAGGTCGGATTCAGGTAGTTGATGACATCTACAACGCAGGCTTAAATGATTGTCATATCCAGCTTCTAGAGCAATTCCAAGTCCGAGCTAACTTGGTAGTGCCGCTCTTGAAAGGGGATTTACTGTGGGGACTGCTATGTATCCATCAATGCTCCCAACCCCGGCACTGGGATGCCTCCGCTATTGATTTTGTCAATCAGATTGCTGCTCAACTAGGCATAGCAATACAGCAAGCTGAACTCCTAACTCAAACCCAACAGCAGACAGAACAACTTTCTTGTACTATCAAAGAACTACAGCAAACCCAAACTCAGCTGATTCAGACAGAAAAAATGTCAAGTTTGGGACAGCTGGTGGCGGGTGTAGCTCACGAAGTTAACAATCCAGTCAATTTCATTTACGGGAATCTGGCTCACGTTGGTGAGTACGCACAAGATTTGCTAGATTTGTTGCATCTCTACCAGCGGCGTTATCCCCATCCTGACTCTGAGATTCTCAAGCTGCAAGAGGAAATTGATTTAGAATTTCTGGCTGACGATTTACCCAAAATGCTTTCCTCGATGAAGGTTGGGGCGGATCGCATTCGGCAACTGGTGCTGTCGCTACGCAATTTCTCTCGCCTAGACCAAGCTGAAATGAAGCTGGTTGATATCCATGAGGGTTTAGACAGTACGCTGTTAATCTTGCAACATCGACTTAAGGGGAAGGGTAACGTTCCCAGTATTGAGGTTGTGAAAAGCTATGGTGATTTGCCCTTAGTTGAGTGCTATGCTGGTCAGCTCAATCAAGTGTTTATGAACGTCATCAGCAATGCGATTGACGCTCTGGACATGGGGACTCTTGATGATTTGGGACTCGCAGAAGAGTCTGCCCAATCAGCAATCCCTACGATACAGATTAGTACCAAAGTGCGAAATGGCGATCGCGCAGTCATTCAGATTTCCGATAATGGTTCCGGAATGCCAGAAGGAGTGCGATCGCAAATCTTCAATCCCTTTTTTACCACTAAGCCAGTTGGTAAGGGAACAGGTTTGGGACTATCCATCAGCTATCAAATTGTGGTGGAAAAACACGGCGGTGTCTTCCAGTGTTCTTCCCTACCAGGCAAAGGTACTCAGTTTTGGATTGAGATTCCCATCCAACAAGCAAATTAAAAATTTAGAGGGTCAGCATTTTAATAAACTGCTACCCTCTTAGGTTTTATAAACTCTGTTTGTGCAGAACCGATTAGCCCTATTCCTCAACTTATCGCGCTTCGGCGACTTCCGGCAAAAGTATCAAACAAGAGGCAAATTCGCCTTTAGCTAACTCTTAGGCGCTACCTGTGAAGCCAACTTCCGGAAATTTCGCCTGAGCGTCAGCTATAGAACGGCGTTTGCCTTCCTCTTGCCAGTAGTTAATTACTTCCGTGGCTTTGTTTAGAACCTCGACGCGCTCAACCTCAGAAATCCAGTGCTTGGCTTCCAGCTCATTTTTTAGCTGTTCCCAAGCATCGTTCCGAGGCCAGAAAAAGTAAGATGTTAGAGGGCTGGTGCCTTTGCCTACTACTTGGTCAACGGCTAATGCAACGTTCTCTTCCAGCCAGAGAACCTTTAAAATAAACCTCGACAATCACACCTCCAGGGAAGTCCCAGCCTTGTTGAATACTGTACAAACGACTATTCTACACCCTGGATATAGTGCATGAGCAAAAGATTATAAGGTGCGGTAAGAGTGGTGGAACAATCCAGTCCCAGTTTAGTTGTTTTTGATATTGACGGTGTAGTGCGCGATGTCGGAGGATCTTACCGCAGAGCGCTTGCTGATACGGTGGAGCATTTTACTGGCGGTGCCTACCGACCGACTCCAGAGGATATAGACAAGCTGAAGTTGGAAGGAATTTGGAATAATGATTGGGAAGCGTCGCAAGAGCTAGTTTGTCGATACTTTGAGGCTCAGGGGACAAAGCCATCCCAAGAGAGCGATACCGCAACGCGATCGCAACTCCAACTCAACTACGACACGCTGGTTGCCTTTTTCCAGTCTCGGTATCGAGGGACAGATCCAGAAAATTGGACAGGTTATATCTGCGATGAACCGCTACTCATGCAGCCAAGTTATCTAGAGGAACTGACAGCAGCAGGAATACCTTGGGGCTTTTTTAGCGGTGCTACCCGTGGTTCAGCGACTTATGTTTTGAGCAAACGCTTGGGTTTGAAGTCGCCATTACTAATTGCGATGGAGGATGCTCCGGGAAAACCCGATCCTACAGGGCTGTTGGCAGCTGTACAACAGTTAGAACAGCAATTTTCCGTTAACCCCGACACGCCAGTTATTTATGTGGGGGATACGGTAGCTGATTTGTACACAGTAATACAAGCACGTAAATGCGAAGCGGCTTCTAGTAAATCGCTTAAATCACAGCGGTGTTGGATTGGCGTGGGTATTTTGCCGCCACACGTTCAAAAAACCCAGGAACAAAGTGATGCCTATGCTGATGCTCTTAAGGCTGCTGGCGCTGCGGCAATTTTCAGCAATGTGCAGCAATTAACTCCTGTGCAGATTCGGCAACTTGTAGATTCAGAAAGTAGTAGTAGGGTTTAAGCATCTAATTGAGTGGGCATCCTTGGGGCTGAAAAACTGGAAATGTCAGAGGATGTCTAAGAAGTGTCAAAAGTTGGCTTGAGCCCGCCCAGCCCTACTTTTCAAGGGGGAAGAATCAAGTCTTAGTCTCCCTTTTTTAGTGGGATGCAAGGGGGTTCACCCTCTAAGCGTCTCGATTATGACTTTTCAGACATCCTCTGAGTTTCACATTTGTTTAAGCCAGCATTTTAGCCGGGACAAGCTACTACAAATTACTGAAATTTCCAATTTTCAATTAATCACTTACTTGTAGGTAACGGTTCTTACCTCATCCTAATGGGTGAGTAGTTAAGGTGAGATTAAATACACCTAACAGGGCGAAGGTGTACCTTGGCTTTCAAAACTACATTGGAAGAGTAGAAACACACCTCAAGGAACATCAATTATGCAATCTGCAAAAGAGTTTGAAGCCATGACTCCCCAAGCTGCTGCCGCTAGTGCTATCCAAAAACCAGTTCTTCGCAGGGGTTCTCGCGGTTCCGCAGTGCTTGAATTGCAACAACTATTAGCACGCTGGGGATATTACGCCACTCCCTTTGATGAAGTCTTCGATGTGCCAGTAGAAAATGCCGTTAAAGCTTTCCAGCACCGCGTATTCTTAGTAGAGGATGGCATTGTTGGTGCTAAGACGTGGCAAGGTCTGTTCTCCGGCGCGCCCGTTGATATGCCTGTTCTACAGTTGGGAAGCCGTGGTGAGGCTGTCAAAACTGTTCAGAAAGTCCTACAGTTGAATTCTGATGGTATTTTTGGCCCGATTACCCAGAATGCTATTAAAACCTTCCAAACTTCTCGTAATTTGGTAGCTGACGGAATTGTTGGTTCTCGCACCTGGTTCGAGTTGAGCAAGTTGCCTCACTAAGGGGATTAGGGAGGAGGTGACTGGGGGAATTAGCGGAATTGTTTCTCCCCTGTCTTCCCGTCGCCCCCAACCCAAAACTGAATATGGAACTTTTACAGGTAGCGATCGCTCTATAACTATAAGGGCGATCGCGCTTTTATTTGTTTATGAATCGGCTTTTTGTGTATCTATCTTTGGGCATAAAATCAGCACAATTTTTCCAGTACAGTTTTGCTGACCGCGTTTCCCCATGTATATTAGGAAACGACCAGAGAATTGATGTCTAACAATTCTTCCCGTTACTCGGTAATTAATTTTTATGTTCTCTGCTCAAAAAACAAAAACGATTATTAGTGTTATGGGTGTGGTTGCCACAGCGATCGCTACTGGCGTTATGATCCAACTTGGTGACATCAAGACACAAGCAGCCCCAACTGATACAGCTGTTTCAACAATTGCTGATTACTGGCGAAACGCTCAACTAGAACGCACCCTCAGAGGACATACCGATTGGGTAAACTCCGTCGTCATCACGCCTGATGGAAATAATGTACTCAGTGGCAGTTTTGACAACACAATCAGGATGTGGGATTTTTCCACAGGTCAGTTAATTCGCACATTTAGCGGACATCCCAAACCTGTTTATGCGATCGCTATCAGCCCAAATGGTCAATTAATTGCCAGTGGTTCTCAGGACAACACAATTAAAATTTGGAATCTTGCCACTGGTGAGTTAATTCGCACCTTGAGGGGTCATGCTAGTTCAGTTTTTGGAGTTGCCTTCAGCCCCGATGGACAAACCATCGCCAGCGGCAGTAAAGACGATACAATCAAAGTTTGGAATGTTGCTACTGGCGAACAAATTTACAGTCTCACAGGGCATAGAAATTGGGTTGAAGCTGTTGCTTTTAGTCCCGATGGACAAACCCTTGCTAGTGGATCTCAAGATAAAACCATTAAAATTTGGAATCTTGCTACTGGTCAATTAGTTGGCAGCCTAAGCGGTCATTCAAATACAATTAATTCTGTTGCCTTCAGTCCAGATGGACAGACCATCGCCAGTGGAGCTTTTGACAAAACGATCAGAATTTGGGATCTTTCCAGACGTCGGCTGATTCGCACCGTTAGAGGGCATACAGACATGATTTATTCTGTTGCCTTCAGCCCCGATGGAGATACGCTTGCTAGTGGCTCTCAGGACAACACAATCAGAATTTGGGACTGGAAAACAGGGAGACAAATTAGCACTCTCTCAGGTGATACAAGCTCGATTTATTCGGTAGCTATCAGCCCGGATGGAAAGTCTCTTGCCAGTGGTAGTTATGACAGAACTATTAAAATTTGGCGGACGCAGGGAATTAATTAAAAGGCAAAACTGAAGAATTACAGCGTTTCTCAGTTGGGTGGAATATATCGCGGTTCTGACGTTCGGTCTCCCTTGGTAGGGACATGGCATTGCCATGTCCCTACAGATGTATTGCACCCAACCCTTGAATCGTTGTAGTAGTAGGTTGGGTAAGGTTCCAAGGGGCCAGCCTACTAGCTTTTTATCGTTCCATATGCGCTTCTAACAACTTTTGCGCTCTTGGCTTGTAAATCAAATAGAACAATGCCTCAAGATAACGCAGCAAATCCTCCCGTTTTTCCTTAGAGGTAAAGTTCCAGAAACCATAGATTCGAGCTAGAGATAGCAGCTTGGTGGTGTGAATTTTCCACGTATAGGTGCTGTAAACTCGATCGATAGCCCGCGTAGAAACTTCATACCAGTAGTTAGGATTCTGGTCGCATTTGGAGACAAACTCCAGCATTATTTCTGCCATTTCTTCTAAGTTCGTCGGGTTAATGTAGAAACCGTTAAACTTATTCTGAATAATTTCCAACGGCCCACCAAATTTCGTGGCAAAAGTTGGTAAACCGGAAATCATTGCTTCCAAAATTGTCAAACCAAAGGCTTCAAACAAAGCTGGTTGAACAAAGACACCTTTACGATCCGCAATTACTCGGTAAATTTCCCCAGAGTCGGTTTTCGATAGGCGGACGGCTAACCAGCGAATTTTACCTTGCAAATTGTACTTTTCAATAATTTGGTAAAGCTTTTCAATTTCGTCGCGTTCTTCGTTGTCGCTGGAATCTTCAACGCGCAATTTACCTGCAACTAAAATTAGGTTGCAACGTTCTTGCAATGCTTCACTTTTACCAAAACATTCTGCTAAACCTGTGAGGTTTTTGATGCGGTCGAGACGCGCTATTGAGAAAAGAGGGCGTTTGCTGGGGTCATCAAGTTTACCAAAGGCTTGCTCTGGGTCTTCAAGGGTAAAGAGCAATTCGTCCAAGCGATCGCGATCGCTCATCACCCGATCTTCCACGCGCGAGTATGGAAAATAGTAACTCTCGTTTACCCCAGGGGGTACCACGTTGAACTTAGGACTATATAGCTCAATCCCGTTCACCACATGATACAAATCTGGCATTGTGAAACACTTGTAAGACTCATACTGTCCTACACTATCTGGCGTTCCCACAATTTCCTGATAGGTACTGCTGATGATAAAATTCGCCGCATTCATCGCAATCAAATCGGCGGTAAACTGTAGGGAAAAATGATATTTATCATCTAAGTCTTGCCAGTAAAGGTTACTGAAAAGATATTTTGATTTTTCCAGTGCGTGGGCAATGTTACACTGAGTTACTTTCAAGCGACGTGCTAACAAAAATGCAACTATGTTGCCATCAGTGTAGTTGCCAACTATCAAATCTGGTTTGCCTTGAAATTCTGCAAGCAGTTCTTTTTCTGAATCAACGGCGTAGGTTTCCAGATAAGGCCAAAACTCAAACCGGGAAATCCAGTTATTAGTCAACTTGGGATTAAATTCCCGCAAAGGCACCCGCAAAATCCAGGCATTTTCTGTGCCGTGAACTTTTTCTAACCGTTGGTTACACAGGGTGCCATCACTATTAGGAATCAGACGGCTGAGAATAATTACTTTTGCTTCTACACCCAGGACATCCAACCCAGCTAGCGTGATATCTTCCTGTAGTTGCTGTTCTAAGCTTTTAGCTTGGTCGAGGACGTAAACTACTTGTCCGCCAGTGTCCGGACGCCCCAAAACTCCTTCTTGTCCAAACCAACCATGAGCAGACACCAGGACGATCCGAAAGACCATCGGGATGCGGGAAACGAAGGCTTCTAGGGTTTGGTGATCGGGGGAGTCGATGAGTTCATCGAGGATTTCTAGAGTTTCCCGCACACGTCCGGCGGTGTTACCCCATCCGGGTTCAAAACCCAGGACTTGCAACTCATAGCGAAATTCTTCGTAAGGTTGCTCGGATGGGCGATCGCTCACAAAGCTGATCGCTTTCTTGATCCCATCTGAGAGTTGTTGCTGCGATTTAATCCGCCCGTTGATCAGCAGTTGCAGTCCGTTGTAGGAGTGGACGCTAAGAAATTCATACAAACTCTCCAGCCATTGTTTGGGGTCTTGGAAGAGTTTGCTAGATAAATATCGGTTGAGATACTCCACCCCCTTCCCAATGTTTTTGGGGTCGCGGATTGTCGGGGTGTAGTCGTAAAACGGTTGAAAATCTAGTTCGAGGATATCGCCTTCGCTGGGATGGAAGCGGTTAACCAAGCGATCGCGCACATCCAGCAATTCCTGCACCGTCATCTGGTCTACGCTCAAATCTTCCGACAGCCGATACACTTCTTGAGAAGCAATCGTAGGACGAACAATCAGGCAAAAATTTCCATCCTCCTGAATAATTTCCTGGGTGTAATAAATCAGTTTTCCCAAATGGGAGGAGTGGTAAAAATGTTCCGGCTTCTGGTGCTTGGTGCAATATTCCCCAAACGCATTAACGATATCGTTACGCAGTAAGTATCGCTTTTCCTGTTGACGTAACTCGCTGATAAACTGACGGATATCACTTTTTTCATCACTGTCGAGAACGGCCTGGATCAGCTCTGACATGAAAACTCCAAATTGATGAATAGTTTTACAAGACTAAATTACATAATCCCATTGGTAGTCATCCTCCCTCTGGAGGATGGAGAGTAAGGAAGTAGGCAGCACCCATATAGTTATAACACCTATCATAGGGTGTAAATTTTGCTACCAGTCCCAATACTGTTCGCATAGGGTGAGGGGGAGAGTTCCGCATACGGACTCTGGGTCATAGGGTTCGGTTAGAAGCTCAAAAAACCGACGTTAGCGTAGGGAATGGAAACCACGCTTGTACGCGGGAGCATGGCGTTTGAACAACGGATGCTGTTGGGGTTTTATAAACCTGATTAGTTCGTAGGAATGGTTAAGTGATTACGAAACCCAACGAATTCATAAGTGTTGTTTAGTTTCACCTTGTTCAACCATCCCTTACTAGGGCGTAAAGGCTAAGAGCGTGTTTGAAAAGGTATTGTCTGTAATATTTCGCACTCAGCAATCCCCCTTTTTAAGGGGAAACAGCCTCAAAGTCCCTCTTTTCAAGGGGTATTTTATACGGCTTGATGCAGCCAGTGAGACTTTTAAAATATCCTCTAAAATGCTAGGTTTTTAAAATTCGCGGAATCAAAATTTATTTTTTATAATAGGCATTATTTTACCCAACTAATTAGCGTTTTTGGGTTACTTTTACTAAAGTTTAGCGTTTCTCAGTTAGGTAAAATATATCGCGGTTCTGACGTTGGATCTATCAAAATATCGCACTTTTGTAAGGGCTTTCGGATTGCGGCAATCAATTTGTAGCAAATCCGTAAAATATTGGTTTTGCAAAACAATGGGAAGGCGGTTTTTATCTAAATAAAGTAACAAAATAGCGATAATAGCCTCCCCTTCGGGCGTTCCGAATCAAGGGATTGGAACCCCAAAGTATGCTTAACTATTTAGCAGCTTTAACTGGATTCATCGAACGCTCTAAGAAACTAAAAGTGCGTGAGGAAAGTAATGTTAATGCCAAATAAATTAAAGCAACAGCAGCGTAAATTTCAAAGGCGCGATAGTTATTTGCCACAATTAATCGCCCTTGTTGGAATAATTCCTCAAATCCAATCACCGCTACTAAGCTAGTATCTTTGAGTAAGGTGATAAACTCGTTGCCCAAGGGGGGCAGCATCCGCCGTAAGGCTTGGGGAAAGATGACATAGCGCATTGTTTCCACTCTTCCCAACCCCAGCGACTGGGCAGCTTCTGATTGCCCGATGTCAATAGACTGGATACCTGCGCGGACGATTTCAGCAATATATGCGCTGCTATTGAGACTCAACGCTATCACTGATGCTGTTAGTCTTCCCAAATTGAAATTGATGCCAAAGCTTTGCATGAGAGCAGGTATGCCAAAGTAAATCATGAAAATCTGCACCAGCAAAGGCGTTCCCCGGAAAAAGTCAATATATGCTCTGGTTGCCCAACGCAGGGGCGCTATGGTTGAGAGGCGGGCAATTCCTAAAAGTGAACCGCCAATCATTCCTAAAAAGACGGAGAATGCTGTTAGATATAGCGTCACGAAAACTCCCTGCAATAAGTAGGGCATTGCGTTTAAGATGACGTTGGTAGCTTTTAGGGGAGTTGTTGATTTATCAAAGTTGAGTGTTTCTGGAAGTGGTGGGGCTTCGGCATTAAACCACTTCCGATAAAGGCGATTGTAGGTGCCATTTCCCAAGATAATTGCCAGCCCTTTGTTGATGTCATCTAAATAGGGAGAACCTTTAGGGGTGGGGATGCCATAGTATTCTTCTGTAAGCAGTTGATTGATAATTTTGATTGACTTGAGGTTGTTTTCTTTGATAGCGTAGAGAGTTACGGCAGCATCATTAATGGCGGCATCTACATTGCCGTTGATTAGTTCTTGAAGCACTAGCGGTGAAGAATCGAAGGTGCTAATTTTGGCACCAGGTATTTTTGCTGCTTCGGCTGCGCCAGTGGTGCCGATTTGTACAGCTACCTTCTTGTTTTGGAGACTTTCTAGGGAAGTAATTTCTGTGTTGTCAGCTTTGATGGCGATCGCTAACCCGGATCTGAAATAAGGACGGGAAAAATCTACCACTTTCTGACGTTCGGCGGTGATCGTCATGGCTGCGATCGCTGCATCGACGGTTTTCGCCTGCAAAGCTGGAATCATCCCGTCAAATTGCATCGTTACAAATGCAATCTCGAAATCAGACGCTTGCGCGATCGCTTTAAACAAATCTACATCAAAGCCGTCTATCTCGTTGTTTTCCCCCAGCAACTCAAACGGCGGATATGTAGGCTCTACTGCTACCTTAAGCGTGGTTTTTGCTTTGGCGAAACTGGCACTCAACAGAAAAATGCCCAAAATCAGCAGACAACTCAAGCCAAAAACTAAACCTTGGCGTCGCCAACGTGACTGAATGAATCTGTGCATTTGCCTTACCTGAGAGTGGAATTTCTACTAATGACGCGAAGCCGATTTGCTAAATCTTACAAAAATTCCGTACCCTAATATAATTTAATAATTACAATTACACCAGAAAAAACTATGGAGGATTCCACCCCGGCAATTGTCTTTGAAGGCATTGAGAAAAGCTTTGGTTCTCTCAAAGTCTTACAAGGAATTAGCGGTGAAATCCACCGGGGAGAAGTGGTGGCGATAATCGGGTCAAGTGGTTGTGGTAAGAGTACGCTGTTGCGCTGCTTCAACCGTCTGGAGACGATTAACGGCGGGCGTTTAGTTGTCAATGGGATAGATTTGTCGCGTCCGCAACTCAATCAAAAGCAATTGCGGAGGCTACGGGCGCAGGTGGGGATGGTTTTTCAGCAGTTTAATCTGTTTCCTCATTTGAGCGTGTTGGAAAATTTAATGCTGGCTCCGCGTTTGGTGTTAGGTAAATCTGGCTCTCAGATTGAGGAGCAGGCGCGATTTTATTTAGAGAAAGTTGGTTTAGTGGAGAAAGCAAAGGCTTATCCAGAACAGCTCTCTGGAGGACAAAAGCAACGAGTAGCGATCGCTCGCAGTTTGTGTATGAACCCCCAGATTATGCTATTTGATGAACCGACTAGCGCCCTCGATCCAGAATTGGTCGGGGAAGTGCTGGTGGTGATGCAGCAGCTTGCAGAAGAAGGAATGACGATGGTGGTGGTGACGCACGAGATGCAGTTTGCTCGCGATGTGGCGCATCGAGTATTCTTTATGGATCGAGGTTGTGTAGCGGAACAAGGTTCCGCAAGGGCAGTTTTGACTCAGCCAAAAAGCGATCGCTTGCGTACTTTCTTGAGTCGCATGAATTTCGCTGAGAATTTATCAAATTAATATACCAGCGTAATTAAGAAACTAACAAATGCTCATGTTGTGTTGGGTTTCCCTATTTAGCTCTACCTAATCTAAAATCATTATGTTTTGCCCACCATTGCCTACTAATTTCAGCAATGGTGGGCTTTCTAAACATGGTTAAATTGTTACCCAAGCGGGCAACAGCCTCATCGCAAATTTTCCGGGATATTCTCAGGTACAGTCCAGTAGTAAATTGTGTGCTGACGAGCAGGCCCTTGCACCTGTACCACACGCTCAGGTTTCCATTCCCCCATGTCGAAGTCATGGGAAACAATGCGGGTGCCTGGTTTGAGTTCTTTTAACAGCTTGGGCCGAAGTTTCACGTTAATATCAGGAAGCAGATAGAGCGTCACTACTGTTGCGTCGCTCAAATTAGTTTGAAAAAGGTCTTGTTGTAAAAATCGCACGCGGTCAGCTACACCCGCTTTTTGGGCATTGTCTTTACTTTGCTGAACCAGCTCTGGATTAATGTCTATGCCAGTGCCACGAGTGCCGAATTGTTTTGCTGCGGTAATCACAATTCTCCCATCGCCACTGCCGAGATCGTAGAGTACATCGTCACCTTTGACTTGTCCTACTTTTAGCATTTCGGCTACAACTTCATTTGGCGTGGGTACAAATGGTACATCTGCGGCACGTTCTTGGGTTTGAGGGCTGGGAGCAGGTGCTTGGGCTTGAACAGTGGGTTGGGCTTGAACAGTGGGTTGGGCTTGTGCATCGAATTCTCGTTGTTGGCTACAACTTGCAATGCCCAAGCTGACAATACTCACACTTGCAATTAATAACCTTGTGATTTGTTGTACTTGCATAGCATTTTTCTCCGTTTAAGTTATGTGGAAAACTGCTGGCATTTTGGGTAAGGGAAGCATTTTGAGGAGGGATGAACCGCAAAGATGCTATAGAGCAAGGGAGAAAACAGAGGAGAAACTTCAATGTTTCGTCTCTACAGGGGTAAATAGAATTTTGCCGTTCTAATGCTGCCACCGATTCCACAGCAATATCGGTACACCTGCTATCACTACGGCTACGCCTACAAGCGCCCCAATACCTGTGTAGGCAAGACTGGAATAAAGTAAATAACCGCAGATGAGGCAAAAAAGTAGGGGTGTTAGGGGATAGAAAGGGACGTGAAACGGTCGATTTATACCTGGTTCCCGCGCCCGTAAAACTAATAGGGAGACACCTGTCAGCAGGAAGAAGAACCAGAATACAGGGGCGGTGTAGTCTACCATTGTCTTAAAGCCTTCGCGTGTCAGGGTGCCAAGTAAGACTAAGGCTAAAGCGATCGCGCCCTGGACTAACATTGCATTAGTTGGCGTGTTGCTGCGACTTTTCCAGGTTCCCAGGAAGGCGAACAGCCCAAAGTCCTTTCCTAGTGCGTAGTTAGTACGCGCACCTGTAAAAATCGTGGCGTTGATTGCACCCAAGGTAGAAACAGCAATTAGTAAGCTGATAAACCAAGCACCAGTTTCGCCAACCGCATTACGCATCAAATCTGCTGCTACGGCTTCGGAATTTGCCATTCCCGCCAGTCCTAGCCCTCTGATGTAAGCGAAGTTGATCGCTAAGTATATCGCCGCGATGATGCCGATACTCCAAAGTAGCGATCGCACCATGTTTCGTCTGAGATTCTGCAACTCTGCCGAAATATAAGCTGCTTCGTTCCAGCCGCCATAAGACAACAGCACGAAAATCATCGCTAAGCCCCAATTTGTTTGCGATGTCGATGCAGCAGGAACCTCAGTAACGGGATTTCCAGCAGAAGTGAGTCCGACGACTATAACTAAGAGTAAGCCGAGGATTTTGGCGACTGAGAGCAAATTCTGCGCCCACTTTCCTTGCTGAACGCCGATGATGTTTAAACCTGTCAAACTGGCAACTGCGATCGCGGCGTAAAGTGATGGGGAATAATCGCCTAGTCGAAATAACTGGGAAGCATAATCCCCAAACACGAACGCTAAAAGCGCAATTGAACCTGTTTGAATCACTGTCATCCGCGCCCAAGCAAATAGGAAGGCAAGGTTTTTGCCGAAGGCACGCATCAGATAATAGTAATTGCCACCTGCGTGCGGATACGCCGTCGCCAACTCTGCATAGCACAAAGCGCCGACTAAGGACATTCCGCCGCCCAATAACCAAAGCAAAAGGGCGAATCCTGCACTACCTGCATTGGCAGCAACAAGGGCTGGTGTCTCGAAAATTCCTGCACCGATGACGATGCCAACAATCAGGGCGATCGCGTCTACAAATGCCAGCGTTGGCTTGGGGGAAGCTGCATTGCTCATTACTAAGGCTTGATTTGTCGAGCTATAGTTCGCACGTCTGCTCATAAATGGCACTATCATCCTTAAAGAGCGATCGTTGTTTTAAATGAAACTCGCTTTAAAATCCGGAGAAAGTGTAACCAACTCCTACTAAAAGTCCCACCTCTGTTTCATCAACAAAACCGACATTCACGGCAGCCGTCGCGGTAAATTGTGATGATAGCGGAACATCTACACCACCAGTAATTAGTGCGCCAATGGTGCTATCGTCACCAGTAGAAATTGCCACACCGCCACCGACATAAGGGGCTACACTAAATCTAGTTTCTTGTACTCCTTGAGTCGGGAAATCGACAGTTACGGGAATCAAAAACATTACATCATCGCCAATCAAAGCAGCGGGACGCAAAGACAAAGTTCTGGTAATTCCAATTTTGCTAATGACAGCAAAGGCACCTTCACTTAAAGTAGTATCGCCGCCAAAACCGATGTTACCAGCCACCCCAATATAACTAGGGCCAGAGCGTGTAGCTCTACCCGGTGTTACATTAACTTGAGCGACTTCAGGAGCAGCCGTTTCATTATTCTTGGTGGCTTCTGGGAGTTGAGACTTTGTTGGTTCAGCCCTAAGAGCTGATGCGGAATTGAGAACCGTTTTGTCTACAATTTGCTCTGGTTTTACAACATTATCAGCCTTTATTGCTGTTTGTTCAGGATTCAGAGCAATGTCAACTTGAGCTTTGTTAGACTCTGCTGATGCAGTAGATTCTTGCATATTCTCTGGCAATTCTGTCTGAGTGTTGGCAACAGAATCAACTTTTTGTTCAACAAAATTCGGATCTTGGTCAGATTTGAGCGGTGTGATCGCCTCTAGATTTTCAGCGGGTGAGGTAGCGATCGCATCCGTCTTTGGGGTGAAATCGCTAGTTTCAGCTAAAGCTGCAAAACCACTACCAACAACAGCTAGAGCTGCCAGACTGATTACGGAAGCAGTGCGTCTGAAATACATAATACTTTTAGTGAATCCTGAAACAAAAGTGTGTTAAAAAGACCTTACCCAATCAGAAACGTGAGGGGAAATTGCTGGAGAAACCAGCACCCTCGCGTTCCTTATTGGGTAGGCAATCTCCAATTCCTGCTATTTTTAAGTGTTAAAAACAAATGTGACTAGAAAGTGACAGAGGATTAGGAATTTAATTTGAGCGGCAGTTCGATTTGAAAAGTTGACCCTTGCCCGACTACACTGGAGACATTGATCCTGCCCTTGTGTGCTGCGACAATTTGTTGAGCGATCGCTAACCCCAAACCAAAACCGCCTTTAGCGCGACGATCGCTATCCGCCCGATAAAACCGTTCAAAAATATGGGGCAAATCCGCAGGGGAAATTCCAATCCCAGTGTCGGAAACTTGAATAATAGCCAGACGCGATCGCGTAAACAGTTGCAGTTGAACTTGACCACCAGCCGGAGTATATTTACAAGCATTACTCAGCAGGTTCATCACCGCCTGACGTAATAAATCTGCATCCGCTTGCACCTCCACACTTTTAGTCAGCAAATTACTAACGAAACTGACATTTTGTGCTGCGGCTTGCGTTGCATAGTTGTCTGCTAGATCCTGTAGCAAAATAGTTAGATTAATCTCTTTCACGCATTCCGGGGACAATGACCCATCATTACGAGCCAAAAACAGCAGATTACTAACCAGAGAACTCATTGATTTAGTAACATCAACAACCTTCTCTAACCGAAGACGTTGCTGTGAATTATCATCAGACAGCAACCCAACTTGTGCATTAGTCAAAATCGCCGCCAAAGGTGTCCGCAACTCATGAGAAGCATTCGCTGTGAAACGTTGTAGTTGGTCATAAGTCTGGCGAATCGGTCGCATCGCCAGTCCCCCCAAAAACCAACCAGCAAGGCTAATTATCCCCAAAGTGACAGGAACCGCCAGCGTTAAAAATAGCCGAAAATTATCCAGCTTAGCTTGACTGGACAATAGCCCAGTTGCAACCTGGAGATAACCAATTAATACACCTTTCTCGTAAACGGGTAGCGTTACCTGACGCAGCCCAGGTTTAGTAGCTATTCCCAGCGTCTTGTCGTTGGCGATTTTGATTGTTTCAAATCCAGCTGACACTGACAGCTGCTTTGTCGGAGGTATGCCAAAAAATTGCACCAGTTGCCCTTTAGCATCGTACCAACGCGCATACACCAGTTCACTATCCTGCGGCTGTAGGTTATTTCCCAACAGCGGCACATTTTCTAAATCTACCGCCCACGTACCATCGCGACGCTCATAATTCACGCTGGCTGCCATCACTTTAGTTTGTTTGTAAAGTAATTGATCCAGAGTTAAGAGCGTATCTGTAACTTCCAGATAGTAAACCACTCCCGCAAAGACAACCAAAATACTCCCCATTGATAGGGTGAACCAACGAGCCAAATTGCGACGGCTACGACCAAACATGAAAAATGAGGGGATTGGGGATTGGGGATTGGGGATTGGGGATTGGGGATTGGGAATTGGGGATTGGGGATTGGGGATTGGGGTTGGGAATTGGGGATTGGGGTTGGGAATTGGGGATTGGGTATTGGGAAAAAGTCTTACCTAGTCCCTATTCCCCAGTCCCCAGCCCCTAGTTCCTAGTCCCTAGTCCCCAGTCCCCAATACCTAGTCCCCAATCCCAAGCCCCCAGCCCCTTCATTTTTTACTTCCGGAAGAATTGATACGATAGCCCATACCATATACTGTTTCAATCCAGTCGGCTGCGCCAAGTAACTGCAAGCGTTGCCGCAGCCTGCGGACTAGAGTGGTTACAGCGTTGCTTTCCGGTTCTGTACCCCACTCCCATAAAGCTTGTTCAATCTGGTCGCGAGTTAAGACTTGATGAGGGTGACGTAGCAGGTACTCTAGCAACTGAAACTCGCGGGCTGATAATTGGACAGTTGTCTGTTCTCGTTCCACTGTCAGGCTATTTAGGTGGAGTTGTAAATCTTCCATGCGAAGGATATCTCCTTGCCAAAGTGGCGATCGCCTTCCCAATGCCCGCACCCGCGCCAACAGTTCTACAATATCTGTGGGTTTAACTAGATAGTCATCGGCACCAGCATCCAAACCCGTAACTTTATCTGGCGTGGTGTCTTTGGCAGTTAGCATTAACACAGGCGCGGTTTTACCTAACCGTCGATACTGGCGACAAAGGCTCAACCCACTAACTTTCGGTAACATCCAGTCTAAGATTAACAAGTCATAGTCTTTTTGAGACAGCAGCCATTGGGCAATTTCCCCATCTTCAATACCATCAACAATATGCCCAGCTTGCAACAAAGCAGCGTGCAGTGGCTCTAATTGTGCCGGGTCGTCTTCTACCAATAAGATTTTCATAAAGAGCTTTAGTGAAAAGTCTGTGCAAAAGAATCACCTACTATGTTGTTCAGGGTAAAGAAATTCATGACCTCAGTACGTCTTCCACCAGTCAGAATTTAAGCAACCGCACCAGAAAACAAACTGTTTTCGGTGAATATTCTTTTTCTTTTACTTTTTAACCTCTCGCCCCCTATCCCCTCTCCCCATGTCCTCGCCCCGCTGGTTACAAAAATTGCATTCTTTAGGGCTAGAATTTTGGTTGCCTTTACCCTTGTTGGGAATTGCCTTTTGGGTTGGAGGTGGGATATTGACAGACAAGGTATTGAGTCGTCCCTACGGGACAGTAGACAAGCTGCAAGCTGATACACAACTAGAGGTGCAGCTTTCGGTAACAGTGCTAGTAATCAAAGCTGAAATTAAAAAGAGTGAAGGGTTTACCAGAGTACAGGTTAAAACCACAGATTCTGCACTCAAAAAGTTGGAATTTGAGTTTCCGGTGACAGATTTAAGCGGGGTGGAAGCGATGATTGCTCAAGAACTAAAATTATCTCGTGAAGATGTTAGGAAGCTGGTGCGTTATCAAGTGAAATACTAAGTCAATTAGGTTGGGTTGAGGTGAGCGTTACCTAACACTAATATTAGTAGGTTAGGTTGAGCAATAGCGAAAACCAACCTACAGTTTTTCCTAACCGAAAAGTATTGTATTAAGAGCGATTTTCCCGACAGGGAGACAAAAATAGCTAATAGGGTACTCGTTCCTAGCTATAGGCTAGGATTGCTATATACACCCACAAGTTGTTTTTATTTGGGGCTAAACACGCCTAATGATGAATAATTTGATGCAGTTGATCTGCTTCTTCTAAGATTTTTTCAACTCCACCTTCGGCAATTCCTCTAACGTAGTTAATTTTGATTTCTTCTAGCATATCTATAAGTAATGATTGAATTTCTTGAAGGTTATGCTTTTTCTGTAACTCCTTCTCTAAAGCATCTCGAAAATTTTTAATTAGACGGCTGGATAGTTCTCCCACAACTGGATCTTCAAGAGCTTTTTTCAGATTACTGTATGTTGACTGAGATAAATCTTTCGCCAATCTCTCAGTAAACTGAGTAGGAAGTTGATTCAGACCAGGGATATTCTGAAGTTGTTGGTAAACTGGGGATTGATTTAGGGTACTTTTAAGAGTGTGATGCACTAATGCTTCTATGTCAGGCTGGATTTGGGGTAGAACGTCATAGACGCTGAGATTAACTAGACGGGTAGCGATCGCTTTCACCTCATCTGTATTATTTACCTGAATATAAGGGCGGCGAGTTTCCGGATGCAATAGCCAGCGTATCACATCACCCCGCCCAATTGACTCTTGCATCTGAGCTATTAATCGGATGCCTACAATTTCAGTTATTTCCTCAGCAAAATTAGCAACCAAATCATGATTAATTTCTCTTCTTACAAGCTCTAAATTTAATAAATCAGCTTGTTGAAGGCGAAGTGTTACAGGAATTACTCGTAGCCACCGCAAAAAGGGAAGTAGCAAGAAAATATCATACCATCGCCGCAGCATTCCTTTTAACCAATTTAACCCAGGAGAACGGCGACTGATAGAAAAAGTCCGAATCAAGAAGTCTAGAGCAAATACAATAACAAACGGCAAGTCAATCTGCCAGAAATTATCAATAAATTTCCCATTTGTTCCAATATTGCGATAGTAGTTAGTCTGAATTAGGGGACGAGTTTTGGTATTGAAAAAATTCAGCTCTTCTTGCCAACCTGCTTGGGATAGATATTCTTGACTCCAAAACAAGGCAAAGGCTTTATGGGAGGAGTTTATGTGAACGCGATCGCGTATCTGATTTTTAATTTTTTCCAAAAGTCCACTTTTATTCGCCACCGCAAACGGATTATCCTCAATCATTTCATTGCTGAGGCTACGCAATTCCTGTAATAAGTTTTCTACCGGAGACGACTGCAATCCATTTTGCAAAACTTGTGTTTCAAGTTCATCCACCTTGTTGAGATAGTTTTGCGTTTCTCGGTGCGGTTCAATACCTTTGATCGGGTCGTAAATTTGGGTAATACTTGTCCAGTGGTGAAGATAGAAATCGCGCCAGGATACATAGCTTAGGTCAAATACGACAAAGCAGAAGTTTACCAAGGCAATGATGGCGATTAATTTTCCCAGCCAGCGATTCTGAGTTTTATCCGGCTTAGTTATAGCCAATTTCGTTGTCATGATTTAAGTGATTCATCAAAACTAAGTAAGGCTAAATGAGTAGGGTTTTCTAGTAGGTCATTCGCAACTAAAAAACCTGCAATAGTCCACGTTTGATAATTCTTTGATTCCTTCCCAATCAATCGAGCATTCTTGCTATCGTAGTATTCCGGCCACCGATCCTGGCTTAAGCGATTTTGGGCAATATCAAAGGCTTTCTGGGCAAGTTCTATCCTACCCGTTTTCAGAGCCGCCGCAGTTAGGAAACAAAGTAAAACAGGCCAATTACCGCCATTATGATATGACCAAGGTGTATTTTTAGGATCGCAACCCGTGATGATTCGCCACTCCTCACCGTCAATCGCGGGGAAACAGATTTTCATTGGCATATATCCTACCAGATCGTCCCAACGTTGCTCGATTAAATTCATAATGCTTTGCGATTCCTTTTCGCTGGCTAGAGAGGTGACAATTGCCATCAAGTTTCCCAGAGCAAAAAAACGAAAATCCATCCTTCCAGGCCCAAGATTGCCTGCTAGATAACCTCCACTTTGTGGTAGCCATTCAGTTAACCAGCCAGGAATAGATTGGGCATAAATATTAAATCTATTTGCTACTTTTTTACCGAACTCATCGCCTTTATAGCGATAAATTTCATTTAAGCGCTTGAGGTCGAGCCAGTAATATTCTCGAACATGATAAGTAAGGGTTTGCAACCGTTGATTAAGACTATGGATGCAGGAATTAGTGCTATCATTTGGTACGAGCAGTTCACCAGCCGCACGTAAAGCTGCATAAAACAGCACCTGGATTTCTAAAGGATGTTCGTAGACACCCATACGGCGGTCAATCATAAAAGCTCCATCGGGAACTAACATCGTTGGGTACATCGCAAATCGATGAACTAAACAGAGTTCCAAAATCAATCTGATTCCTTCTTGAAATTCAGGTTGATGAGCAAAAGAAATATCGCCTGTGGCTTTCACATAAGCACGTAATAAGAGAATCCACCACAAGCAGGAATCAACAGGCGGAACTCTAGCGATCGCATCTTCCCCAAAATCAGCAGTTAAATAATATTCGCCATTTTGTCTTGTCTCAACTTTGAAGCTGGCTGGCATCAATCCTGGACCTGGCTTAAAAGAGTCCATTTGTGGTTCGTGACTCTGCAAAGCTAAAGTTGCCAGCAAAAAATTGCGGACAATTTCCGGCTTCCCGGCAATCAAAAAAGCCAGCGCTGAGGAGACAAAATCCCGAACAAAACACTGATCGTAATTTAGCGCCTCCGACTCAGGATCGTTAGCGGCTATCGTGCCAATGGGGCGACCATCATAATAAACAATAGACTTTTCAAGCCTTTCCCAAGCTTCTTTCAATAGTTCGCTTTTGGTATTCATCAATTACTTAGCCTTTTTTTATCGTGGAAAACAATACCGTAAGCATCCCAGGAAAAATGCCTGACAGCTAAATTTAAGGTGTTTCAGCGTTGCTAGATAACCCTCTATTCGTTCTGTCCTTTGTTGCTCCGGCTGCTGTGCTATGCCGGGGAGGACTATAGCCAGTAGGAATCCCAATAATAACCCGGCTGGGTTTGTTCTTGTTTTCACGGTATCTTTCTAATGCGTCTTTTCTTTATTGTTGAAAAAGGCTTAAGTTCAAATTTTATTACTTTCAACTGAAGCGTAATATCAGAGTTTACGGTAAAGCATTCAAGATGCGATTGCATCTTGCTAATGGAGGAACGCTCGCTTTGAATGTTACTGAGTAACTATGCCAATAGTTAGAGTTAAGAGTCCTCATAAACTGGGAAAATCCTTATGAGGAGAAATGGAAAGATGTCTGTCTTGTTTGGTGATTTCCTAGTCATCAATGGAACGATTCTAAGTGTCTACTTAGCTGTCTTTACATCGGTTATTGTGATTGAAGTTCCGGATGCGATCGCGATCGCTCAACTCCAAGTTGATGAAACTAC
This sequence comes from Funiculus sociatus GB2-C1, assembly GCF_039962115.1. Lineage (NCBI taxonomy): Bacteria > Bacillati > Cyanobacteriota > Cyanophyceae > Coleofasciculales > Coleofasciculaceae > Funiculus > Funiculus sociatus. Next base: position 253,704 of record NZ_JAMPKJ010000001.1, read on the forward strand.
GCCGCCCAATGAGCCAGAAAATCCGTTATTTGACGAGCAACAGGACGCTAACGACCCAATTCCCTCAGTTTCCCAGCTTATCTGACCTACAACCTGCTGATTGGGCTTTTCAAGCTTTAAAATCCTTGAATCAGGGGTATGGTTGCATTACTGGTTATCTGGATAAGACTTACCTCGGTAATCGGGTGCTGAGTCGCTACGAATTGGTCGCTGGTTTAAATGGTTGCTAAAACACAATTAATCAGCAGCTTGGGCTGCTTTTAGAACTTTTTTTAGAAGACATCGCTACTCTTAAACAATGGTGATTTTTTTGGCAGCACAATTATGATATTATTTAACTTCTAACCCATTTCAATAAGTCCCAATGTCGGGTAAAGGGTATAGACAAGCGCGATCGCGTCTCTAGGTGAACCCCATCTAGAATCGAAAATCGCATAACTCTGAATTTTAAGTCAATCTATCGATAGAGATAGCACTAATTATATTTGGGTAAACTTCTAATAGTGACCTTCTGAGTAGTCAATCTTGAGGAAGGCACAGGAATTTTGTCTAACTAAAGCTTCCACCCATCGTCAATTTGAAGTCGATTTCTGGGAATAGGGTGGGCAAAATCTCAATGGACATAAATCATTTGTTAGGTGCTTTTTACCAGAGGTAAAAGATATGTATCATAATGAATTTTTAAAAGAATATGCAGCACTTAATGAAGCAACATTGAGTGAAGAAAGAGCCAATGAGACACAACCCGATGTGGTCTCCCCGCCGAATTTTATATTTTGGAGTCCCATTGGCTTTGTCGTAGGCTGGGCAGTTCTTTATTTTATGCTGTCAAAAATTGGGATGGCTGCACGAGATGAAATTGCTGTTAACATAAAGCGCTTACATCAAGCTCCGTGTAAGAAATGCCAATTTTATTCAAACAACCATTACCTAAAATGTGCTATACACCCTTCTACTGTTCTCACTGAAAAAGCGATCGGTTGCTCTGATTATTCCCCAAAATAGCTAACCTTTCAGCTAACATAAAGCGGCATCACCAGAAAACATAGGCGATGAAAAATTTGCCTATGTTTTTTGTCACTCCTTTATCTTCATTCAGAATCTTCATTCAGCAATGGCTGGTCAAAAGTGGCGTTCTCTCATCCCAAAGACGCGCCGGAATATCGACTTCATCAAGCCAGGAAACAACTGATAAGCTGCTTTCGATAGTTTAGTTGTGCCAACAAGTACATCAGACTGTTGATGCTTGAGTGCCTTCCAAATTGCCTGTGCCACATCTTCAGGATTCTCTAGCACGGGACTATTTAGCGCTTCATCCACCAGTTGATAACGAGCGCTAGCAGTCTCCTCATTTTTACCGCGAAAGATTGCTCGCTCTGTTAGACGAGTGCTGATAAAATTTGGATAAATTCCACAAACCTGAATACCTTTGGGTGATAATTCTGCGTGCAGCGATTTAGTCAGCCCAGTAATAGCATATTTGCTAGTCGTGTAAGGTATTTGGTAAGGAATCGGCACGATCCCACCGATAGAACTGACGTTAATAATTGTTCCGGTATGCCGCTCCAGAAAATGGGGCAAGAGTGCATGGATTGTGTGAATATAGCCCCAAACATTCGTGTCTATGACCTGCTGCCAATCACTAAGCAGGAATTCCTCCACAGGGCCTAATGTAAAAATTCCTGCATTGTTGATCAGCACATCAATATGACCAAAATTAGCGATCGCTTTCTCAACCAAATTGTTCACCTGTTCGGGATATCGAACATCCGTGGAAATGGCGATCGCTTCTCGACCAAGCGATCGCACCTCAGAAGCGACAGCTTCTAAACGGTCAATTTGACGAGCTGCCAGTATAATGTCATACCCTTGACGGGCAAACAAAAGCGTTGTTGCTTTGCCGATGCCTTGAGAAGCACCTGTAATCAATACCGTGTCAGCCATATTATTATTTAAAGAGAATGCTGTCTTCCTCTATACAGTAGGTTGGGCATTGCCCACTCTCCACTGTCTTAGGAATTATTCAACATAAATCTGGCGGTTCATGTGAAATTTTTTTTCAAAAGCACAATACTTGCTTGAACGTACTTGAGGACTAATTAAATAAATCTCTTGGGGAAAACTGCGATCGCATAAACAATTGCGTAATGTAATAAGTGTTACCTTCCCGCCAAACCCCAATACCAGTCTCAGCGTATTCTGACCGCAGAATATTCGCACGATGTCCGGGACTGTCCATCCAACCTTTCACGGCTAACGGCACTGGTTGGGGAGCGTTGGTACTCTTAAACAGATTCTCGCCCACTACCCAGTAAAAAATTCCCCCAGCACGCACCCGTTGAGACAGGGTACTCCCCCCCGGACTAACGTGGCTGAAGAAGTTTTCACGAGCCATTTGCTGGCTGTAGTTGCGTGCAACCTGTGCTAATTTTTCGTTATTTTTAAGTTGATTCAAGCCATTTTGCTGACGAATTTCGTTGATGCGCTGACGGACTTGCGCTTCATCCCGTGCAGTGGCAGGTGATTGAGCTACGCTGTTGGGTAATGGCGGTTTTTCGGTTACGTCCTGCCCAGGTAAGCGCGGTAAAAAATCCGTGACAGGTTGGCACCCTGCCACAATTAAAGCGATGAACGCACCGGATATCAAACCTAGTCGCTGACGAATTATTTTCACACTCAAACTGTTGGTAGGCATACTCTTTGTTAACTACCGTTGAAATAAGCGATCGCGCTTATGGAAAGCATCCTCCTTAATTACATGGTAAATAATATTTTGCAACTACCGCATTTATTTTTTCAGCTTTGGGACTATTAGATATTCTCGATCAGTGGCAAAATGCTCCTTCTTAAAAGTTATCCTATTGGCTGGCGCGGAAAGTGGATAACTAACATAGAAATATCTGCACGACTACGCGCGATCGCTTCTGGCGCAATTCCTACGGCTGGCAAGCCAAATCTATCCGGATGGCTCCCACCAGTTAATATTAATAAATCATCCGTTTCCAGCATTCGAGAAACCTTTCCCACAAAGTTTCCCTGCACTCGCACAATTGGAACTTCTGGGCCAAATCCAGTTACTTCTAAATTTGAATTTGAGGAACGCCCAAAAGTTGTCGTTACCTGTAACAATTGCAGTGATGCCTTTAGTTCCACGGAAAGAGTTCGTGCCAGCTTCTCTGCTTGCCCAAATTTAGAGGATAATGTTTCTCTTTCAGTGAATGCTAAAAATACCCGTTTTGTATTCTCAATTGGGTGAGAAAATCGGGCGACTAACACTGGCACTGTTGCTCGACGCACTACATTATCAATTACACCGCCGAAGAAATTATCTCGATAGTTAGAATACCCTTTCCAACCACAAACGATTAAATTAGCATTACGCTCTTGGGCAGCTCGTATAATTCCCTTATCAACTGAGTCATCCACTCTACCAATTGGCTCAACTGAGGTTACAGAAGCATGAGCAATAGTTTCTGCTGCCGCTAATAACTGGATTTGCTGCGCCTTGGCATCAGCTGAAATTGGCCCCAAATTGTCAGTTAAAATGTGAAGCGGTAGTAAAGTTCCCCCAGCATTTTTAGTCAAAATCAGAGCAAGTTGCAATAGATTATCTTCAGTGTTGGGGTTAGCTACGGGAACTAAAATGCGATCGCCTAACTGCTGTTTTCCTCCGCTAGCCGGACTTGCTACCTCTGGCTTCATATCTCGCCCCCAACGGGCAGTAACCCAAGGCGAAGCAATACAGGTAAACAAAATCATGGCAATAATGCCATTAACAGTGACCTGATCCACCAATTTAATTTGGTAAGCTACCGTAACCGCTGCTAAAGTCGATGCAGCTTGGGCAACGGAAAGACCAAACATTACCATAACTCCGGGAAACTTGAAGCCAAAAATTTTACCAGATCCCCAAGCTGCGGCAAATTTACTAACTATTTCCGCCAAAATCATTACTGCGGCTACTAATAGCGATCGCGGTTCGCTCACTAATATCCCTGGATTAATCAACATCCCTACCGAAATCAGAAAAAATGGCACAAACAAGGTATTGCCAACAAACTGAATTCGATTCATCAGCGGACTAAGTTGGGGAATGATTTGAGTAATCGCAATTCCCGCCAAAAATGCCCCAATAATCGGCTCAATATCAATTAATTCAGCCGCATAAGATACCACAAATAAAGTTGCTAATACAAAAGTAAATTCTGCCCCTTCATCGTGACCAAAACGCCGGAAAAACCAACGACCAATTTTAGGAACTCCCCATAAAGTTGCAAAGGTATAAATGGTTAAAGCCGGAATCAGAAATAGCCAAAAACTAAGGTTGAGGCTGCCTTGGTGAGCTTTAACAACAACTGCTAGAACCAGAAGCGCTAACACATTAGTAATTAAAGTTCCTCCCAAAGTTGCAGTCACAACCTGAGTTCGCATAATTCCCAATTTTGTAACTACTGGCAATGCCAAAAGTGTATGGGAAGCAAAACAAGAAGCAACCAATATTGCTGCTAAAAAACTGTATCCCAAAAGCAGCATCGCAGCTGTACCCAATACCATCGGTAAAGCAAAGGTTGCTATTCCAAATATGGCTGCTTTATCTGCGTTGTATTTCAAATCGTCCAGGCTGGTTTCTAGTCCAGCCATAAACATCAGAAATAGCAATCCGACTGTGCCTAATAAAATGATGGTGCTATCTCGTTCTAAAACACCTAATCCATACGGCCCTACAACCACTCCGGCGAGGATTAAGCCGACAATTCCAGGTAGTTTAATCCGCTCAAATAATAGCGGTGCAACTAGCATAATCGCCATAATGGTCAGGAAAACTGGAACCGGATCGGTGATCGGGCCAGAGAACACTGAGGGAGTCAAAAACTCAGTAAGCGATCGCCGCCAGTTTTCCAGGTTTATCAAAATATTTCCCATAATTTTTCTAATTACTTTTTACTTACAAACACTTGTCATCTATACAAAGTCAGATGTATAAGCATCTCTCTGGGACTATTTTTTTGCAACAACAAACGTCTAGATTACCAAAAGTCTTACCGCAAAATTTACATCTGAGGTTAGATTGATTGATTGCATAGAACTTAACTATATAGGTAGACATAATTAAACTAAATATCTGCTCCATGTTGGGCCCTTGGAACCGCACCCAACAAACCCATGCCTACAAATAATTAGATACATCTACTTACCTGAACTAATCCCTACCCTAACTTGCTTAGATTGGATTTGCAGCATTGCTGTCATCTTGTTGTCATATTTGTTTGCCAAGATGTAAAAATCTGGGGATATTCATAAGTAGGCAATAAACCCTAGCCGTGTAATTTTTCATTAAACTGCTAGGGCAAGCATCTTGGAGCAAACAATATGATAGCAATAGCCAAAGAAAAACTGCTGGAACAACAGTGGCACCATTTGCCTGCGCCGGAAATTAGTAGTGAGTTAAACAGTAATTTAAAAACAGGTTTAGCATCTGCTGAAGTAGCAAAAAGACAGGAGCAGTTTGGCTCTAACGAACTCAAAGGTAAAGCCGGGAAAAGCCCTTTGGTGCGATTTCTTTTGCAGTTTAATCAACCGCTGCTGTACATTTTGCTAATTGCTGGTGCGATTAAAGCATTCTTGGGAGAGTGGGTAAATGCTTGGGTGATTTGGGGCGTTACGCTAATTAACGCCATCATTGGTTTTGTTCAGGAATCCAAAGCCGAGAGCGCGATCGCTGCCTTAGCTTCCTCAGTAAAAACAGACACAAATATCATCCGCAACTCATCAAAAGTACAAGTTCCTTCTACTGAGTTAGTACCAGGCGATATTGTACTACTCACCTCTGGGGACAAAGTGCCAGCGGATTTGCGTCTCGTACAAGCGCGTAACTTGCAAATCAATGAATCAGCCCTCACAGGCGAGTCAGTTGCTGTTGAAAAAGACACTCAACCAATTCAGAAAGACGCACCTCTGGCAGAGCGAACCAACATGGCTTATGCTGGCAGCTTTGTAACATCTGGCACCGGACGCGGTATTGTGGTTGCTATTGGAGAGGCGACAGAAACCGGGCGCATTTCCCAGTTAATGGATCGAGGAACGAATCTAACAACTCCGTTAACCCGCAAATTTGATAAATTCAGTCGAAAATTACTGTATATCATTCTGGGGATAGCCACATTAACGTTTGTGATAGGGCTGGGGTATGGCAACTCGTGGGTGGCAATGTTTGAAGCTGCCGTAGCCTTGGCTGTGAGTGCGATTCCCGAAGGATTACCAGCAGTTGTGACAGTGACGCTGGCGATTGGCGTTTCCCGCATGGCTCGCCGTCATGCGATCGTCCGCAAGTTGCCTGCGGTGGAAACTTTGGGCGGTGCTACAGTCATTTGTTCTGATAAAACTGGCACTCTAACTGAAAATCAAATGACCGTGCAAGCTATCTATGCAGGAGGTGAGAATTATACAGTTAGCGGCGGTGGGTATGTTCCAGAAGGGGAAATTTTCTTACATGAAAAGCCAGTTAATTTAAATGATTCCTCTGTACTTCAGGAATGTTTAAAGGCTGGAATTTTATGCAATGATTCGCGGCTGGAAACAAAGGATGGGCAATGGAGTGTTATTGGCGATCCAACTGAGGGAGCATTAATTGCTCTCGCTAAGAAAGTAGGATTTTCTGAGGAAAATGTAGAACGGGAAATGCCCAGATTGGATGTTATCCCGTTTGAGTCAGAGTTTCAGTACATGGCAACCTTACATAAGGAAGCTGGAGAGGTTGCTCAATCCAAAAGTCAAAATCAAAAATCAAAAATTGTCTATGTTAAAGGTTCAGTAGAAGCAATTCTTAATCGCTCTGGGCAGATGTTGGATGCACGAGGAAATCTTACACCTGTTGATAAAAATGCTGTGCATCAGGAAGTTGATGCAATGGCAACCGAGGGGTTACGGGTGCTGGCTTTTGCTAAGAAAAATGTCGATGTTAATCAGAATTCTTTAGAGCATACAGATATTGAAAATAATCTGATTTTTATCGGATTGCAAGGCATGATCGATCCGCCTCGAAGCGAAGCTATAAAAGCTGTGCAAGCCTGTCAAGAAGCGGGTATTCAGGTAAAGATGATTACGGGCGATCATGCAGTCACCGCACAAGCGATCGCTTCTCGCATGGGATTTAACAAAGATGGGGAAGTTTTGGCTTTCACCGGGCAAGAACTCACCCAAATGAATGAACAAGAATTGGCAAATGCGGTAGAACATGGAGCTGTGTTTGCCCGTGTCGCCCCAGAACAGAAACTTCGTCTCGTTGAAGCCTTACAATCCAAAGGTGAAGTTGTCGCCATGACGGGGGATGGTGTCAACGATGCACCCGCACTCAAACAAGCAGATATTGGAATTGCAATGGGGGGTGCTGGTACTGAGGTGGCGAAAGAAGCCGCTGATATGATCTTGACTGATGATAACTTTGCCTCGATAGAAGCTGCTGTTGAGGAAGGTCGTACAGTTTACCGCAATCTAATGAAAGCGATCGCTTTCATTCTTCCAGTAAATGGCGGGGAATCGATGACGATTTTGCTCAGCGTGTTATTAGCTAGAGAATTGCCGATTTTATCTTTACAAGTTCTCTGGCTAAATATGGTGAATTCCATCACCATGACTGTTCCATTAGCTTTTGAGCCTCCATCTGGGCGGGTGATGCAACAACCCCCGCGCCACCCCAATGAACCCTTGCTTTCGCGTCGTTTATTACAGCGAATCCTGGTAATTTCTGCCTTTAACTGGATTGTTATTTTTGGCGTATTTGAATGGATACGACAAACTACAGGAAATCTCGCTTTAGCCCGCACGATGGCAATCCAAGCTTTAGTAGCTGGTAGAATCTTTTATCTATTAAGCATTAGCAAACTCGGAAGCTCTATCATTGAGAAAATCAGTGGGAGAATTCAACGAATTAGCGATGCTCCAGCTATTCTTATTGGTATTGTCTGCACTGTAATTTTGCAGATAATCTTCAGTCAATGGAGCTTGATGAATAACTTATTCTATACAGCACCACTGAACTTAAATCAATGGTTAATTTGCCTGTTGGTGGGTTTACCAATGATTGCAGTAGCCTCCTTAGTTAATCGCTTTGACCCTCCTAACTAAGTCAGATGGAATACCCAAATGCTACGCCTTAACTAACCTACGCCGAACTTTATCCGAACGGTGGATAACTGTAGTAGCAAGTAGGTTTGATTGAGGTAACGAAACCCAACGCTAATATTAGGTTTGTTGGGTTTCGCTATCGCACGGGTCTAACCTACAATCCTCAAGAAAAATCGCTAAATTTGTGCTGAATATACTGGATAAATGGTTCAATGCTCAACTCTTTGCCAGTGACGCGCTCAACCAGTTCAGCGGCTGTATATTTGCTACCGTGCTGGTAGATATTTTCTTTGAGCCAATTGTGCAAAGTATGGCAATTTCCTTGCTCAATTTGGGTGGGAATTTCTGGATTAGCTTTGAGTGCGGCTGCAAAAAATTGGGCGCTCATAATGTTGCCAAGGGTGTATCCTTGGAACATTCCCCCGATCGTGCCAGTATACCAGTGGACATCCTGCATTACGCCTTCGCTGTCGTTTTTCGGAACAACACCGAGGTCGGATTTGTAACGCTGGTTCCAAGCTTCGGGAAGGTCGCGCACTGCGAGTTTACCTTCTAAGAGTTCCAGTTCTAAATCGAAGCGAATCATAACGTGCAAGTTATACGTTACTTCGTCCGAATCGGTGCGGATAAGCGATCGCGCAACTTTATTAATCGCCCGGTAAAATGTCTCTAGGGAAACATCACCCAGTTGATGGGGGAAAACCTCTTGCAGTTGCGGATAGAAGAACTTCCAGAAGTTGCGGCTGCGTCCTACCTGATTTTCCCACAGTCGAGATTGACTCTCATGCACACCGGATGAGGTTCCTCCAGCTAGGGGTGTCCCTTCATACTTGGGGTTGATACCTTGCTCGTATAATGCGTGTCCCATCTCGTGGATGGTGCTAAAAAGTCCCTCATTCAGATCGTTTTCTCTGATCCGGGTAGTAATTCGCACATCTCCAATCGAGAAATTCGTCATAAATGGGTGCAGCGTCTTATCTTGTCGCCCTCGATTAAAGTCAAAGCCTAGCTGTTCGATTAACTTGAGGCTAAAATCTAGCTGTTCTGCTTCCGAGAAACTCTGGCGTAAGCAAGTATCATCAGCTACAGGTTGGGAAAGAATCTCCTCGACAATAGGAACCAGTTTGTCGCGCAATTGGGAAAAAAGCGATCGCACACTCGTTGCTTTCATCCCGTAATCAGCACCATCAATCAGCGGATCAGCGATATGGTCGTAGCCAGGGAAAAAGTTAGCATATTCCTGACATATTTCCAGCGTCTTTTCTAGATAAGGCTGCACGGCGGCAAAGTTATTTTCGCTACGAGCGATCGCCCAAGCGTTATAAGACGCGGTTCGATGCAGAGACATTTTTGCCATAAAATCAGCTGGCACTCGCACTGCGCGATCGTAGTTGCGCCTAGTGATGCGAATCAGGCTGGCTTCATCAGAATCATAGGGCAAACTCTCCTCGTAAGAGAGCAAATCTGATAACAGTTGCCCTATAGTTGCATCGCTAAACTTAGTATGGGCAATCTGTTGCAGAGTAGCCATTTGACGACCCCTTGCAGCTGCGCCACCAGGAGGCATATAAGTAGCTTGATCCCAGTAAAGTAACGAAGCAGCTGAGTAAATGTCGTCAACTTCGGTGAGGAGAGTTTTTAGTTCTTGAAGTTTAGGGTGAGTCTTTTGGAGAGTTTGCATGATTAGCTGAGGTATGCTTGTTTTGTATAATGTGACGCAGAAGAGCCAAGCTCAGACCAGCACCCCGTCTCGATTGTTGCTATCCTGTAGACTGCTATTTTGACACATTTTCCTGAGTTAGACAGCACTATTATTGCTGCAACAGTATTTAATAAATTATTTTTTAGTATTAAAGGTTTAATTTTCTAACTTTTATAAATTATGATAAATTTAATTAAGCTATCTTTATGAAAAACGAATAACCTATCTAATTTTTTATAGCAACAAGTTTTAGAGAGCCTGGATTTTCTTATAGCTGACACTAGACAATAACTAACCATCCACAAACGTAGTGTAGCTAGAGAATGTAGGTTGTTTCTTTTTTTGCTTTGCGTTTTAATTTTTAATTATACTAGGCATCTTTTAGCCAACCTAGGAAGAAAAACAAAAAATTCTATTTCTTGCGGCTTAATATCCCTAAGCCCTGTATTATCACTTAATGTCCCCAATCAAAAGCTGAAATCGCTTATTTTTACGCAGACAATCTAAATCTGGATCGGTTTTAGCCGCAGGTAGATATTTAGCACGATTTAATTGAATTGCTTGCTGCAAATAATCGACAGCTAATGTGACTTTTCCCTGCAAAGCGTAACAGTAGCCTTTGTTGTAAATCCCGTTAGCATGATTGGGATTAACTTCTAAAGATTTCTCGATACTTGTCATCGCATCTTTATACTTACCCAATTTTGTCAGGGCATAACCGCGATTATCCCAAGCTTCATAATTATTTGGGTCGCATTGTACAGATTTGTCGTAACAGGCGATCGCTTCCTTTATTCGCCCCAATCTCCGCAGCACTAAACCACGATTGTTCCAGGTGTGAGTCTCGTTTGGATCTATTTCTAGGGCTTTATCGTAGCAGGCGATCGCTTCTTGCTGGCGACCTAACTTAGACGCTACCGTACCTTTGTTAGTCCAAGCACTTGTATGGTTTGGCTTGATTTCTATGGCTTTGTCATAAGCCGCGATCGCATCTTCATCGCCGCCCGAAACCATAAAACAGCAGCCCAAATTATACCATACTTCCGGGTCATCAGGATTAATTTTTAACGCTCTTTTATAACTAGAGATTGCCCGTTGATGTTTGCCTAAATTAACCAGCGCATTGCCGCGATTGCTGTGAGCTTTGTAATAATTAGGATTGATTTTTGTAGCTCTGTCATAGCAAGCGATCGCTTCTGGATTCCGCCCCAACATGGCTAGAGCATTACCTTTATTTGCCCAAGCTTCGTAATTGTCTGGTTGAATCTCCAGTAATTTGTCATAGTTAGCGATCGCTTTCTCATGCTGCCCCCATTCATCCAGTGCAATACCTCTGTTTAGCCATATACGAATATCATTTGGATTAAACTCAAGCGCCCTGTCAAAGCTATCAATCGATTCTTGATAACGTTTTAAATGTCCCAGTGCCAGCGCCCGACAAGCCCAGGCATCTGCATGGTAAGATACTAGCTGAATTACTTGGTTAAAATAAGTAAGCGCAACTTCAAAGTTTTTTGACTCTAAATAAGCCAAACCTTGACTAAAAAGATTTTTAGCTTCTTCTATGTAGTTTGTCATTTGGCGGCACCTACGCACACAACGCTTTTATCTCAAATTCTATCGTTTGCTTCTAAAAAAAGAGCAGCGCAGTATAGCGTTTCTCAGTTGGGGGGAATATCTCACGGTTCTGACGTTCAGTCCACATCTGTAGGGACATGGCATTGCCATGTCCCTACAGATGTATGGCACCCAACCCTTGAATTGGTATCCTAGGGTTGACATCGAAAGCCCCTCTTCTAAAAAGAGAGAACTTCCCTTTTCTAATGTTTTTCGTTCCCAGCCTGCGACTGGGAATGCCTACTATCAGGATCTACCTGATATTATTTTATGGGAGGCAGAGCCTCCCATAATGGGTTTCTAGTCAGAGACTAGAAACGAGAAAGCAAAATTTAAACATACAAATTTGCTACATATTCCCCATAACCGTTGTAAGGGAGAGTCGGTCGTTTTTCCCATGTCAGCTTTGGCCCTTTACTGACAAATTTTTCGGTTGCTTGCGACCAGCGGGGATGAGGTTTTGTGGGATTTACATTCGCCTCAAAATCATATTCATGCGAGTCTAGTGTGTTCCAAAATGTGGCGGGTTGAGTGTCAAGAAATTCGATTTTGGCGATAGATTTTGCGCCTTTAAAACCATATTTCCAAGGCAACACGGCTCTTAGCGGCGCACCGTGCTGTTTTGGCAGGATATGATCGTAAACGCCTACTGCAAAAAACGCTAATTCATTCGCCATTTCATCAAGGCGCAAACCTTCAGTATAAGGCCAAGGTAATTTACCTAAGTGGAAGCTAGGGCCAGTGGTAATATTTTTGTCGTAATATGAGGTAAAACGAACGAATTTGGCTTGGCTGGTTGGTTCGACGGCGGCGATAAGCTCACGCATCCCAAATCCAATCCACGGAATCACCATTGACCACGCTTCCACGCAGCGAAAGCGGTAAATGCGCTCCTCTAGAGGAAATGTTTTCTTGATATCGTCTAAGTCGTAGGTGCGGGGGTTTTTCACCAAACCGCTGACTTCAACTTTCCAGTCATCGGTTGGTAATGCCTGCGCTGCGGGCCAAATCGATTTTGTGCCGCCAAATTCATAAAAGTTGTTATATTGTCCAGCTAGAGATTGGTCAGTGACAGGACGATCAACTGCTGAAAAAGCGGGATTTACATTTGCCTTTAATTTTGCTGTATTTAATGTTTTTTCTAGTGCCATGTTTTCAGAAGAATCATCGCAGCCGAGAATTGGCAGGATAGTAGCTCCCACGCTGGCACCTATCAGCGATTTGAGAAAGCGACGCCGATTAAAAAATGCGGCTTCTGATGTTACTTCTCGTTCTGGAATTTCCCAGGATTCGGGTATGCGAATTATTGCCATTTGAAAGGTAAAAGTTAGTAGTGAGGATTAAAGTTAAGAGTTAGGAGCTCAAGAATAAAGAACTCCTAACTCTTAAATCCTAACGCTTTAATCAGCACTCTTGACTTCTCATGCCAGCAGACAAGGGCTGGTTAAAAAGAGGTATATCCTTACGCAATTGTGCAACGCGAAGCTCGACTGAGTTAAATAATAGATTTTGAATAGGGATTTAAGCCAGATATAGATCCATCTGTGGCAGGGTCAAGCCTGGGAGACTCAACCGTGCCACAGATGGAAATAATAAATAAAACAAGGGTTTAATCGCTTTCGGCGAGTATGAGAGCTTCAAACGGCTTTGAGGCCCGAATGTTGTCAAAATCTGAATCGTGTTTTGCCAGATGGCGGTATTTTTCTGGAGATAGACTTATGGCTTGTTCTAAGGAAGCGATCGCTATCTCAATTTGGCTAACCTTGGCGCTGTAACAAGCTTTGTTATACCAGGCAGTGGGATAATCCGGTTTAAGTTCTAAAGCGCGATCGCAACAGGCGATCGCTTCGACGTAGCGCCCTAATTTCCCTAGAGCAACGCTTTTATTAAACCAAGCTTTGTAGTAGTCGGGTTTAATTTCGATAGTTCTCTCGAAGCTGGAAATTGCCTTTTCATAGTTGCCCCAGTCACTCAGGGCAATGCCCCGGTTGTGCCAAGCATTGGCGGAATCCGGCTTAAACTCAATCGCTCTATCAAAGCTGTTGAGCGCTTCGAGGTATTTTCCTAAGCTGGATAGGGCATTGCCTCGGTTGTACCATGCCCAGTAAGCATCTGGTCGCAGTTGCAGGGTACGGTCGAAGCTCTTCACTGCTTTTTCATACTGACCCCAGTCAACCAGTGTAATGCCGCGATTGTGCCAAGCGGCGGAAGCGTCCGGATTGAACTCAATGGCTCGGTCAAAGCTGTTTAGCGCATCGTAGTAGCGGCCTAATTTTCCTAGGGCAATTCCCCGGTTGAACCAAACCCAGGAGGCATCTGGCTGAATTGCCAGAGCGTTTTCAAAAGAAGCGATCGCTTCTTCGTGGCGACCTAAGTTTCCTAGAGCAAAGCCCCGCTGGGACAAGGCATCGGTATAATCGGGCTTACACTTCAGGGCGTTGTCTAAACTAGAGATTGCTGCCTCAAATTTTTCTGCCTGGAGCTGGCGCAATCCCTGCTGGAAAAAGAATTCTGCTTCGAGTTGTATAGTTTGTGTCATAGAATCTGGCATCTTTCTTTAGGATGATCTCATATTTATGATTCCCAAAACAATAACCTGACTCAACATTCCGGAAAAAAATTTTGGATTGGGGGTTGGGGGCTGGGGACTAAGGACTAGGGACTAGGGACTAGGCGCTGGGGACTAGGCGCTGAGTAAAATTCTTCCCAATCCCCAATCCCCAATTCCCAATCCCCAATTCCCAATCCCCAATCCAATATCGGTCAGACATGGGATGATTTCATCTAAAAGAGGGATAGAGAACGGATATGACTCAAACAACAGGTTCAACCTACCGGATTGAAAAAGATTCAATGGGAGAGCGGCAGATTCCTGAAACTGCTTACTATGGCATTCAGACACTGCGGGCGATGGAAAATTTTCCGATAAGTGGGCTGAAGCCTTTGCCTACCTACGTCGATGCTTGCGTGTTGATTAAGAAAGCAACTGCGATCGCTAACGGGGAACTTGGCTGCATTCCCGCCGAGATCAGTCAGGCAATTGTCCAAGCAGCTGATGAAGTCCTGGCTGGGAAGTTCCGCGATCAGTTTGTTGTGGATGTCTATCAGGCGGGTGCAGGAACGTCGCACCATATGAATGTCAATGAAGTGCTAAGCAATCGGGCGCTAGAACTGCTGGGCGATGAGAAAGGCAATTACCAGCGCGTCAGCCCCAACGACCACGTAAACTATGGTCAGTCTACTAACGATGTGATTCCTACAGCGATTAGAATTGGGGCGTTGGTGGCTTTGGAAAAAACGCTTTTCCCTGCATTGTCGGATGCGATCGCTGCTTTAGACAACAAAGCTGAGGAATTTCAGGATATCGTCAAATCTGGCAGAACTCACCTACAAGACGCGGTTCCAGTGCGACTCGGCGAGAGCTTCCGCGCTTGGGCGCAAATTCTCTCAGACCACTTGATCCGCATAGAGCGAGCATCTGAAGATTTGATGATACTCGGTTTGGGTGGCTCGGCGGCGGGAACTGGACTAAATACCCATCCTCAGTATTGCGATCGCGTTGCCCAATTATTGTCAAGATTAATCGACCAACCCTTGCGCCCCGCCCCGCATCTGATGGCGGCAATGCAGAGTATGGCACCTTTTGTCAACGTTTCCGGTGCGATGCGGAACCTAGCGCAGGATTGCGTCAAGATATCCCACGACTTACGACTGATGGATTCGGGGCCAAAAACTGGTTTAAAAGAAATTCAGTTACCGCCAGTGCAACCGGGATCTTCGATTATGCCAGGGAAGTATAACCCGGTGATGGCAGAGATGACGACGATGGTGTGTTTTCAGGTGATGGGATATGACAATGCGATCGCGCTTGCTGCCTCTGCCGGACAATTAGAGTTAAATGTGATGATGCCGCTGATTGCTTATAACCTAATTCACAGTATCGAAATTTTGGGAAATACTCTAGCAGCACTCACTACACGATGCTTAGAGGGAATTACCGCCAATCGCGATCGCTGTCTCGCCTACGCAGAAGGAAGTCTCGCCCTCGTCACCGCCCTCAATCCTCACATCGGCTATCTTAATGCCGCTGCGGTTGCCAAAGAATCCCTCGAAACTGGCAAATCTCTAAGACAAATTGTACTAGAACGAGGTTTGATGAGTTCTGAAGAACTAGCCAAAGTTTTAGACTTAGAGGAAATGAGCGCCATGCCAGAAGCCAAGATTAATTAGTTTTTAGTCATTAGTCAGTAGTCCTTAGTGCTGCCATAATAACTAATGACTAATGACTATCTAACCAGGAGTATTTTTAATGCACAGTCAATCAGGTGCAACACAATTAACCTTTCATTATATCGACGGTAACACAGAATCATTCACTATCTATGAACCTGCTGAGGCTATAGAAACTCAGCAGGAAATGCGGCAAGAAGTCCGCCGTCTTTTAGATAAATCATGGTGGATTCTTCATCTAGCTGAAGAAACAGTTTTTATCAACACAGCCAATATTATCAAAGTTGAAGTAAAGCCTTCTATGCCTCACCTCCACGGAGAAGATGTTTTCTCCAATGCCGAAAGAGTGACTGCTTTAACTCGTGGCAACCGAAAATAGTTTTGAGTTTTGATTTTTGAGTTATTGATTCAAAATTTAAAATTCAGAAATTGAGTAGGCTGGGCCTTTGGAACGAAACCCAGCACTACACATTCTTTTAAGTTATACAGGCTAACTCAATCCAAAATTGAAAATGAGAAAATCTTCTGTTAGTTTAATTCGGGCGAATTCCTACGAACAGCAATTATTGCGGGAATCTCTGCAAAGCTTACTGGCACCATTAGGAGGGATAGAAGCGTTTGTAAAGGCAGGCGATCGCGTCCTACTTAAGCCTAATCTACTCACAGGTGGTCGTGTAGGCAATGAGTGCGTCACTCGTCCAGAAATCGTTCACTGCGTTACCAAACTGGTGCAAGAAGCTGGCGGTAAACCTTTCTTTGGGGATAGTCCCGCTTTTGGTAGTGCGATGGGTGTGGCAAAGGCTAATGGTTATCTTCCCCTGATGGAAGAATTAAATCTGCCAATTGTAGAATTTCACGGCAAGCGTTACGAAACAGCCAACAAAGAATTCAATCATCTGCTATTGTGCAAAGAAGCATTCGATGCAGATGTAGTAATTAACTTGCCCAAAGTAAAATCTCATTGTCAACTAACAATGACAATGGGTGTAAAAAATCTCTTTGGTTGCGTACCCGGAAAAATGAAAGCGTGGTGGCACATGGAGGCGGGGAAAGATAGCGATCGCTTTGGGGAAATGTTGGTAGAAACCGCCAGAGCAATTAATCCCAATTTAACCATTTTAGATGGAATTATCGGTCACGAAGGAAACGGGCCTTCTGGTGGCGAACCCCGTCCTCTAGGCATTCTAGCGGCTTCTAGTGATGTATTTGCTCTAGATCGTGCCATTGTCGAAATGCTCAATGTAAATCCCCTTCAGGTTCCCACAGTCGCGGCTTCGATGAGATTAGGTCTTTGCTCAAATCTAGAGGCGATTGACTTTGTGCAACTGCACCCAGAAGATTTAAAGGTGCTGGATTGGAAACTGCCTACTAAGATGATGCCTATCGACTTCGCCATGCCGCGCGTGATTAAATCTACTTTCAGGCATCTCTACATCCGGTTTATCAAAGAACCGATGAACGCTTATGCTGGTAGATAAGTCAAGTTGAGGCGTATTCTGTAAAAGTTGTTACAGTAGGATACAAAATTACCAGGATAATCAATATTACCCTCCGATTGCTTAGGAAGACCGCCCTTACTCATGCTAGAGGCGGTTTTTTTCTGTTTAGAGATCGAAATAACGTCGGAACCGAGGATCTAAATTGTCTGTTTTGCGCTGGTTGCAGGTAAGACAGAGGGTGTGTAGATTGCTGATATCGTTAGAACCGCCCCGCGCCAAGGGTATGATGTGATCGATGGTCAGATTGGTTTCTAGCGTAGTTTTGCCGCAGCTTTGACATTGATAGCGATCGCGTTCAAACACATACTTCCTCACTTGTGGGGGGATGCGAATTCTGGGCGTTTTAGTCATAAAATACTTCTGTAAACACGATCCCCGGCTGAAATGACTGAAACTACAGGCGCTGATGCTATTGATGTAGCGATCGCTAAAGGAATTGACTTTGACGGTTCCCCGATTCCCACAGCCAAACTTGAATTATATCAAAAAGTGATGGGTTTGGAAGCTGGTCGTCAGCGCAGCGGCGTATCTAATACCATGCGTTCCAGAATTGTTCGCATTGGTGCTAAGCATATTTCCCAAGATGAACTCAATCAAATGCTTTTAGATGCCGACTTTGCACCGCTGAAAGACAAAGAAGTTGCCTTTTACTACGGCGGAAAATAGCCTTAGTAATAATAATTCTCCCCCTAGATGAATGAAAGTTTAGGGGATTTTTTTTATAAAATTTTATTCTAATTTTCTTGGTTAATCATTTTACGAAGCTCGTCAAGCGGCGATTCTGGTTGGCTGATTTCTGGTGTTTCTTCAGCGTCAGGTTCATCAGGACAAAACTCTACACTAACTTGGAGTTTGAGTCTAAGTCTTCCTTTTTTCCAGCCTTTAGCACCTATTCTGAGTATTTCACAATTTATACCTTTGTCAAGCAATATATTTTGAGGATGAAGGTTATTAATCTTATTTATCGATACTCCCTTAGATGATAATGAATAACTTAGTGCCTGTGCTACTGAGCTGTTATGGGAGGCTTCATTCACTGCTTTCCTGACTTTACCGACTTTGAATAGTTCAGGAAATGAAAAAACATCATCCTCGTTGAAATCCCTCAAGTCTATCCAGTTTTCCATGCTAATCTCCAACTATTTATTTTTATAGTAATCGCTGAATAGAGCTTGCGGCTATATCAGCAAAGTTCGCCTACACGAACTAATAGATTTGAAACCCGCGCAGGCGGGTTTCGTCTGTGTAGCCGCGATTTCCAATCGCCAAGGCTATAAACTATGCTTCTGAATGAACAACCCCATTAGCAATCGCACTAACATGGGAATCCTCTAAATCAGAAACAATTGGAATAACATCAACTTGACCAACTACAGGTAACTGATGATCGTACAAACCCATCGCCTGCAAACAACTATTAATCCCAGTCACGGCTGAATTATAATCTGCTACTTTTTGCTCAATTGCACTTTGCAAACGGCGATTATTAGCAATCTTTTCCTCAGCTTCTTGTTCTAAAGTTCGCTCTAAATAAGCACGAGCCTGAGTATATTGCTGCAAAATTTCACTACGTTGCTGGGTTGCCATTCGATCCAAATGGGTATTAAGTGCTTGATTGACAGTTGCAGGAAAATCGCGACTGATTGTAGCTTTAACTTTTGGCTCAAAGTCTAACTTCAATAGCTGACGAATTGCTGGTTCTGCTTCCACCATACTTTCACAACCGTAACTTTGAGAAGTTTGCAATAATGTCTGACGAAATTGATAAATTGAAAACGTGCCTTCATCGTAAAATCGCGCACTTTCCCGTACATAGCGATTACACTCGTCACTCGCCGCAGCTTTGAGAACGTTCGATACCTGTGTCTCTAAAGCTTTCAATTGTTGCTCAATTCCGCCATCATTACCTAATAAACGATAGAGTTGACGGTAATATTCAGACTTGCGGATTCGTTCAGTGAGGCGTTTAAACAAACTGGTAACTACTTGTTCAGAAGACTCTACCAAGATATCTTCAAGTTGATTAGCAAGGTAATAAAGTGCCTCGACTAAAACAGCAATCAAAGGTGCAGTAGAATTGCGGCGATGACTCCCGATGGCGCGACGATAAGCATCTGCAACCGAGAAAGTATCTAGCAACTCATCTAAACGACGAACCATCCGAGATTGCAACTGGCGAAAATCTGCCTCGAAAGCATCGCATTTGCCTGTGACAATCTGCTTTAGTTCTTCTGTGATATGTTCGAGAAATTCTTCGCCAACTTGCTGTAGTTCCTGATTTAGCCGTTGTAATTCTTGCGCTTTCATCGCCTCAATTTCGCGAGGCTGACTATCTAATCCTTGCAGCGTGGACTGATAATATTTCTTTAAGCTGATGCAAACGTCTTCGAGATCGTCAGCCAAACTTTTAAACAGTTGAGGACGTTTCTCTTTGGTAAGATACTCTGTAATAGCAGCACGAAATTCTTCAATACCACTATCTTGAATTAGCTGCTGAATTACGGGTGTTCCTTGTTCAGCGAGAATACGCACATAATTTTCATTTGGCGTTTCGTAGCTATTAACAGAAATCCGAAATTTGTTAGAGGGTAGTTTACCTGAATTAGCGCAGTAGTTGTTAAAGGATGTAACAAACTGTGGCGTTTCTTCTCGTCCGTCCAAGCCTTTGACACTCTCAGCAAAGACAGAATCTAAACCAAAGCGATCACGTCCGCTTGTCTGTTTAATCTGACTGCCGTAAAATCCTAGTAAACCGCTAGTTTTGTAAACTCTGCTAGTATCCCGAAACTGAGCGCTAATCAGCTCGTCTAAACGTTGCCTTAACTGGCTATTGTACCAAGTTTCATCAATGCGGTTGAAGGCAAAAAATACGCGATCGCGTATCCCTGAATTTGAGCGCATTTTCTCCAGCAGTTCCGTTTCTTCCTTAGTCATGTCCCCAGCAGACGCGGGTTTGAGAACGCACACCACCGCTGAAGTATCCGGGTGTTCAATCTTAGCGTAGGTAAGTTGTGCGTCTTTCTCCACTGGCGCATCAATTCCCGGCGTATCAATAATCACATTGCCATCCTGCAACAGAGGATGATAACAGTAATACTCAATCCGCTTCAAAACCGCGCTATTGCTGCCACGACGAGCATAACCAGCAGCTTCCTTGAGATTAGAAAAGTTAAACTGCTCCATTGAATATGTAGCATTATTAACAGTGTTGATGCGCTCGCGATTAGCGACAAATCCCTCCAGCAACAACATCAACGCATTCGCCTGTTTTGCCCGTTCAGACTTATCTTTACCACCCTCCTGCCTAATAATTCCCTGACATTGCTGATACAGTTGGTTAATAAAATCAGGTTGATTAATATTAGCAGCAGGAGGTAATTCCAACCCTTGTAACAAAGCGCCCGCCTGTTCTCGAATCTCCGCCTCCGAGAGAAACGTCAGCACCACTCGTTCTTTATCTGGTTCGGCGTACTCAATTTTACATTCCGTACCTGTAGCGTGTCCCTCTGCACTGTAAAGCAATTCTCGTTCCAGCAGGGCATTAATTAGCATGGATTTACCCGCACTAAAAGCACCCGCAAACACAATTTCAAACTTCGGAGAAATAGCTTTACCGAGAGATGTCTGCACAGGTGTAACATCTTGCGATCGCAGCGACGGCTCCTGATGCAACAATTGTAGTATCTTCTCAACCTGTTCCTTCAGATTTTGACATTGAGGCGGCAAATCTGTCACGGTTTCATCCTGGGGATATAAATTAACACTATTCTAAAAATATTATCTAGTGGTAGGTATAGTAATATTACTGAGTAAAAAACCATCTAAGAATTGATACCAGTGTATCTACTTAATTGAATTATGAAAGTATTTGCTATCCGACTAAAACCAAATCAAGACCTAAAAAGAAGTTTAAAAGAATTTACTGTCCAGCAAGATATAAAAGCTGGGTTTATTTTAACTGCAATTGGTAGCCTTAAACAAGCAACGATTCGCTTTGCCAATCAAAATGATAGTACAGTTTTAAATGATAAATTTGAAATCCTTGCCCTGAATGGCACCCTAGCAACTACTGGCATTCATCTGCATATTGCCATCTCCGATAAACAAGGAAAAACCATCGGCGGACATCTTGATAACGGTTGCATTATTTACACAACCGCTGAAATAGTTATAGGCGAAAGTGAAAATTTTACCTTCTTAAGAACACTTGACGAGCAGACAGGCTATCAAGAACTAGAAATCCTCCCAAATACCTCCAAATCTTCTTGAAATTTCTCGGCGTTCTCTGCACCTTTGCGGTTCAATAAATTTTTAACCTAAAAGACACAAACTAAAGCCTAGTTAAGAATAATTGTTTGTTGGGTTGAACCACATTAAAACCTAACAAACGCTTATATTGAGTTGGGTTGAGGTAACGAAACCCAACCTACTTCTACTTCCTAGAAGCGAGCAATTATAGGTAAAACATCTAAATCTATCTGCTTCGCCTCACCTTCTTCCGTATTCTTAAATAAGGCAGTAAACGCGCCAGCACCCAAACCATCTTGAGGCAACATCCGATAACAAGGCATAGTAGTAATATGAGATTGAAAGGCTGATAAATCCGAAACTTCTATCGCTTGAAATTGAGGAAATTTTTGTAAAACCCATTTACAAACCTGCTCATTTTCTTCAGGTGAGTAAGTACAAGTCATATAAGCAAGATATCCTTGAGGCGCTACAATTTGGGCAGAATTGGCTACAATTCTCTTTTGCCTATTAGCACATTTATTTATAGCAATTGGGTGAAAGCATCCAGGTACTTTTTCACCTTTGGCAAGTAAAGATTGTCCAGTACAAGGAGCATCAACAATCACAAGGTTGCTGGTGCGGTCAAATGTGGTTTTTAAGATATCTGAGTCTTTGTTAATAACCGCAGAAGATTGAATATTACACCGCTTCAAATTGGAAATGAGCATCCCCAGCCGTTTACCTATGACTTCATTACAAATCAGTAAGTTTGGTTGCAAAGCTTGCCACGCAAAGACACTTTTGCCACCTGGTGCAGCGCACATATCAAAAATTAAATTTACTGGCGACCCAATGGTTAAGAGAGTGGAAGCTGCAAAAACCGAGGAAAAGTCGAGACAGTAATAATATCCTTGTTCGTGCAGTGGATGTTTACCGGGTTTTTCTCTCAAAGCTAAGCGGTTAACAAAGCTTGGTTGCCAAGAAGTAGGCGTTTCGACAACAAAGGGCAAAGTTTCAGGTTCTTCTTTACACCAAAGGATGCAAGGAGGGAAAGATTTAGGATGAATTAATGCCTCTACAAATTTTTCTTGTTCGGAAGTATCATCGAACAAACGCCGACTGAGTTTAAGCAGTAGTTTAGAAGCGTTTTCCATATATATGCAATTTATTTTTTTACCTTTTGAAGACTTTTGTATTTGCCAGTATTTAAACTGTCACAACTGCTTGAAGTAAATGAGGTAAGCAGATTAAAACTTATTTTAAGAGAAGCCAGTAAAATATAAGAGCGAAACTGGGATAAAATTATGGTTTCAGATAAGTTTCGCCGCCAGTTACGCCAAGAAGCAGAACTTTGGCAAGCTGAGGGGCTAATTGATACTGACCTATACGAACAATTATCAGAGCGTTATCAGTTTAATACTCTGGATACTGCCGCACGCGATCGCTTCGTAATGATTTTGCTGGGTTTGGGGAGTGTCCTCATCGGTTTGGGGATAATTACCTTTGTAGCAGCGAACTGGCAGGAGTTGCCACGCAATGGCAAGGTGACGCTACTGTTGAGTTTGTTTATCGGGGTGAATACGGCGGGTTTTTATTTGTGGCGACAACCTAAGGGGGCGCAACACCGCCTTGGTCATGGTTTACTCCTGTTAGGATCGCTGATTTTAGGCGCGAATATGGGGCTGATGGGTCAGATGTTCCACATCAGCGGTCAGTTTTACGAGTTGTTACTCGCGTGGGGAATAGGCGTGTTGGCAATGGCTTACAGCCTGCGTTTAACGTCTTTGAGTGTAGTCGCGATTATTATTATCGGGTTGGGTTACTGGGGTTTTTGGGGGGATTACGTAGGACAAGGCTGGTCAGAAACGCTGGCTGGAGAGGAATTTTCTTGGTCATCCCAGATGGGGCAACATATGCCGCTAATTTCTGGGTTGATGTTTGTGCCGCTTGCGTACTGGTGCCGCTCTCGCGCTATTTTTGGATTAGCTGCGATCGCAGTCATATCTTCCCTACTCGCCAATTTATACCCTTTGAGCTGGGGATGGTTTTCTTTTCGGTCAACAGGTTTGCTGTTGGCGATCGCCTTCGCCCTGCCACCAGCTTTATTATGGGCTTATGATGACTCATTGTGGGTTTACGGTGACTTCTACTCTTCAAACCGACAACCCCAACCCTTAGCAACTACAGGGTCATTTCAGCCCCTCTCCCGCAGTTTATCGCTGGCATTTTTGGGCGTGGTGCTTTATCTCTTGTCCTCATTTTTCTTCTGGAGAATTTTATCCACAGACTACTCTGGAGATCAACCAAGGAATTTAAACTGGCTTCCCCTAGTGGATGCGTTAATTTTAAGCGGCTTAGCCATCTTTGAGTGGTTGCGTCTAGCATGGCTTTCCAGAAGAATACGCGATCGCTCCGATAGTCTTATCACCACAATCGCCATTGGAATCTTCATCAGTTTAGTAGCTGCGATACCGATCTGGCATCTGAGCTTTACCCCAATTCCCGAACTGGCAACCTTGATTTTTAACGTGCTGTTGTTTCTCTTTGCAGGTGGCTTGATGCGTGCAGGATTAGCACAAGGAGAACGCCAACCTTTTTGGGGTGGTATGGTGTTAGTAACCCTGCGAATTGTCACTTGGTTTGTGCTAATTGAGACGGGATTAGTCTTAAAGTCCCTGCTATTTATTTTATGCGGCGTGGTTGTAATTGCTGTCGGGCTTTGGTTTGAGCGTTATGTCCGCACTCTGTCAATTAAACATTGAAAATGTCAGTAGTACGGCGGGCAATGCTTACCAAAGCTAGTGATTATTATGTAATGCCTTTGAATCCATAATCCAAAATCGACATGACACAAAGTTCTCAATCCTCATCAACCAATCCTACATTTGTAGGACAGCGATCGCTATCTGGACGCATACCATCTTGGAGACTCTGGGTTCCCCTGCTGTTCCAGACAAGCGTAATTCTTGCAGCTCCTGCGGTGCCATTTTATACTGTAATGACTGGTAAATCCATAGTTTTACAGACTGTGCCAGTAGATCCTTACGACTTCCTACGCGGATACTCGCAGACCTTGAGTTATGACATTTCCAGTCTAGACACCCTGCGCCGTCTTCCGGGCTGGAAACAGTTACTTAAGCAACAAGCAGGTGGAAAGTCGATAAATGTGCCGCCGCCTGCGCCTTCATCAGAATATTTAGTTTCCGGGACTCGCTTCTATGTAATTTTAGAAGCGCCTGCTTCCAATAAATCTAGCTCCCCCAAGCCTTGGAAACCTGTGAGAGTAAGTAGCGATCGCCCTGCGTATTTACCTGATAATCAGATAGCCTTAAAAGGCAAGTCCACAGGAAACTCTATCGAGTACGGCTTAGAAACGTACTATATGCCAGAGAATCGACGGGATGAGATTAACAACGATATTAGTCAAGCTCGTGGGGGCAAACAACGACAACCTATAGTAATGGAAGTGAAGGTGGATACCCTTGGGCGTGCCGTACCGATTAGTTTCTGGGTGAGCGATCGCAACTATAGATTTTAAGACAGCTAAATGCTGTATAATTGCCTTAATATTATTGCCGCTTCAGTTGGAAAGTGGCACCCAGCGCCGCTCCCGCTCCTGCTATCAAACCCATACTCATGCCCTGAATAGTTTTAAGAGTGGGATCTTGCAATAGGCACTCTGTGGTAGGTGTTTTAGCTTGCAAACACTGATGACTTTCTATCCAGTTCGAGACGCCTCCCACCAGTACCCCAGCAGCACTACAGGAAACAATCAGCACGGTAAAGCGGTTGGTTTTTATAACCATAGATAGATGTTTTAATTTTTGTAAGGAACTAACTGTTCAGTCTACTCTACTCTTAGGCAGAGTGTTACAGTAAATTCCACAATTCTGAATCTTTTTTCCGTACTCCGGAAAATTTTCCCTTTTAGGCTCAGCCTAAGAAATATCTCTGGGAGGCGACCGCCTTAAGAATAGCCGAAAGCAGGCTAAGGCGGTCGCCTCATCAATAGGCATTCCCAGTCTCTGACTGGGAACGAGAATTCACTCAAGCCGAAAGCAGAAAGTTTAATCAATCCGCAGGCTATAGGGCAAACGGGCATAAATGCCTCTGGGGTCGTTCATCGCCTTGAAAGTCGCCAACTCCTCTTGTAACTTTAGGAATTCTGCTGTCAGCGGATCGGGCGCTTTCTTAGCTTGAGTGCTTTCGTCACCACCAAGCTGCTTGAGAAGCCTTTGTTCAAAACTGCGAGCTTTGGGATACTCTTCCAGTTGCCAATCATTCCCCAACTTAGCTTGCTTAGCAGCATACTCAATAGCTTTATCCACACCACCAATATCATCAACCAAACCTAACTGCTTGGCATCTTGACCTGACCAAACCCGTCCTTGGGCAATTTCTGCTACTTTGGTTCTTGGTATCTTGCGGGACTCTGCCACTTTGGTAACAAACTGACCGTAAATTTGGTTCACAAATTTCTGGTAAATTGCCAGTTCTTGCGGCGTTTTCGGGCGAGAAATGGTTTGAGAATCGGCCAGGTTGGAGGTTTTTACCACATCCCAGGTGATGCCGTTGTTATTGGCAAGCTTTTGCACATTTAGCAGCAACCCAAAGACACCAATCGAACCCGTGATAGTATTCGGCTGGGCATAAATTCGGTTGGCATAGGTAGCAATCCAGTAGCCGCCGGATGCCGCCATATCGCCCATAGAGACGACAATTGGTTTCACCTGACGAATGAGCCGCACTTCCCGCTGAATCACTTCTGATGCCGAAGCGCTACCGCCGGGACTATTCACCCGCAGCACTACCGCTTTCACATCTTTGTCGAGTCGCAAACGTCGCAATTGTCTGGCGAAGCGATCGCCACCAACTTGTCTAGAACTGCCTTCCCCATCAACTATCTCACCTTCGGCATAAATTACAGCAACTTTATTCTCAGAAACGC
Source organism: Funiculus sociatus GB2-C1 (assembly GCF_039962115.1). Classification (NCBI taxonomy): domain Bacteria; kingdom Bacillati; phylum Cyanobacteriota; class Cyanophyceae; order Coleofasciculales; family Coleofasciculaceae; genus Funiculus; species Funiculus sociatus. Next base: position 280,054 of record NZ_JAMPKJ010000001.1, read on the forward strand.
GCTCCTTTGCCTCTCTTTTGGCAACCTTGGCGTAGGTACTGAGGCTAATTTGCCGAAACGATTTATCATCTTTATCACTGCCACTTAGCTTTTTCAGCTCTGCAACCACCTGATCCAGATAGGCAACCCGATCGACAAAGCCGCGTTTTTTAGCTTCCGGTGCTGCTAAAACTCCTTGAGTATCTGCGATCGCTTGTAGCTGTTTCGGGTTTAATTTACGGCTTTTGCTCACCGTCGTCAGAAATTCTCCCCACAAATCACCCAGCAAATTTTGAGTTTGTAGTCGATTTTCCGCACTTAATTTTGTTAACACATACGGCTCTACCGCTGACTTAAACTTTCCTACTCGCACGACCTGAACGCCAACGCCGTACTTTTGAAAAGCTCCCGTCAGGAACATAGATTCCGAGCGCAGACCGTTCATTTCCATCATCCCCAATGGGTTAAGTACAATGGTGTCTGCTACGGAGCTTAAGTAATACTCCTTTTTACCCAAATCCATGTTGTAGGCAACAATCTTTTTGCCAGATGCTCGGAATTTTTCCAACGCCGAACGCACTTCCTTGAGCGTCGCCAACCCGGTTCCAGAACTAGACGACTCGCTACCATCTAAATACAAGCCGACAATTCGCTTATCCTTGGTTGCCTGATCTATAGCATCCAAAACTGTTCGCAGAGTTAGTGTGTCAGGACTATCACCTGATAGCGCTTCGCTGAGAGCTTCTGAGGTGCTGGAACTCGGTTCGCTATCGGTAATATTTATAGACTGGTCAATAACCAGCACCGATTTATTATCAACTTGCGGCCCTGTATCTCTAGATGCAACTGCAACCAACAAAAATATTAGCCCAGTTGTCCCCAAACCAAAAAATAGGAGGAGTCCAAATAGGCTTCCGAGTGTGCTGGCAAAGGTTTGTTTTAGAAAATTACGCATTGGGGAAGGGGGAAGGGGGAATGGGGGCTGGGGACTGGAGACTGGGGACTGGGGACTGAGGGCTAGGGGCTGGGGGCTGGGGGAAAGTGGGATTACCAATTCCCAATTCCCAATTCCCAATTCCCAATTCCCAATTCCCAATTCCCAATTCCCATCCCCAATTTCATCGTAATGGTTGTAGAGAATTTGAATGTTTCAGATCGGGCAGGGTGGCGTTACCAGTGCAGAATAATACAGTGGTGATTTCAGCGAACAACACCTCAACTAAAGCGTCGAGGGCATCTTCGGATTCAACGGCTGCTTGTAGGAAAGGCCATGCTAGACCAGCTAAATCTGCTCCCAGCGCGATCGCTTTGGCGACTTCCAAACCCGTCCGCAATCCTCCGGAGGCAATTAAGGGAATATCGGGGGCAACTGCTCGAATATTTGTAATACATTCTGCTGTTGGCAACCCCCAATCAGCAAATGTTAATCCCAACCGTCGCTGCTGGGCATTTTCCGCTCGTTCACTCTCCACCTTTGCCCATGATGTCCCACCAGCCCCAGCAACGTCAATGGCGCTCACACCCGCCTCGATTAACTTCACAGCCATTGCTGCTGAAATTCCATTGCCCACCTCTTTTGCTATCACTGGCACAGATAATTTACTGCATAAACCAGCTATTCTGTCAAGTAAACCGCGAAAATTAGTATCGCCTCTGGGTTGAATGCACTCTTGCAGGGGATTGAGATGCAAAATCAGCGCGTCGGCTTCGAGCAAGTCAACTACGCGCAGACATTCATCAATGCCATATTTATAGTTAAGTTGTACTGCGCCCAAGTTAGCAAATAAGAGAATATCAGGAGCAAGCGATCGCACCGCAAAAGTATCGGCAACTTGGGGATTCTCCACCGCCACCCGCTGGGAACCCACCCCCATCGCTAGTTTGTAGCGTTGCGCCGCCTCAGCAAGACGATAATTAATTGTCCTTGCCTGTTGGGTTCCTCCAGTCATTGAAGAAATCAGCAATGGCGCACCCAGATGTTTTCCCAGAAACGTAGTTGATAGATCAACTTCACTGCGGTCTAGTTCTGGCAAACAACAATGGGTGAAGCGGTAGCCCTCAAGCCCATTTTTAGTCTGATGAAATTGCACATCTTCATCCAGACAAATCCGCAGGTGGTCTGCCTTTCGCGTCTGGGTTTCTCTCATAGCTCAAAAATCTATACTGGCAGGTTTATCGACAATCTCGATTGTCGCACCGACGCGATCGCTCACCCAAAACACCTCTCAAAACTTTATTAACTCCACAGCATCCCGTCCATCACTATCTTGCAGGTAAACCTTAACCTGTTCTTCCTTTGACGTTGGCAGTTTCTTACCAGTAAAATCCGGATGAATCGGCAACTCCCGATGTCCCCTATCCACCAGAACCGCTAACCAAATCGCCGCTGGTCTACCATAATCATTAACCGCATTCAAAGCAGCGCGGACGGTGCGCCCCTTATATATGACATCATCTACCAGCACCACCGTCTTACCCGATAGATCGAAAGGAATGTCAGTTTTCGCAGGCGTTCGGATGCCAATTTGATCCAAGTCATCCCGATAGAACGTAATATCCAAAGCCCCCACCGGAACTTCAACTTGTTCGAGTGCTTCTATCTGACGCGCCAACATCTGGGCTAATGCTACGCCTTTAGTGTAAATGCCTACTAGCACTAGCTCAGACAAGTCTCGTGACTTTTCCACCACCTGAGAGGCTACGCGGTTAAGGGTACGACGGATTTCGTCGCAAGAGAGAATTTCTACAACTTCGGAAGACATATTAAATCTACGGATTTAGTAGGGCATCTGAATCATAATCGTTGTAGTTTAATTGAAAAAGCCGTTCTATTAAACTTATTTGTTTAGAAGCGGTCGCCTCGTTTTCTTAAAACTAGCTGTGCGGCGGTCGCCGCACAGCAGAAGAATTAGTCAGCTGCAAGCGCTGATTTGGTACTCTGTCCTACCACTCCGTCAGCATATAGCCCATTGGCTTGTTGAAATCTTTTCACAGAGGATTCTGTTAACGAACCAAAGTAGCCAGTAATCGGCCCGTTGTAGTAGCCTCTGCTTCTCAAAACTTGCTGAAGCGTAGTTACACCAGAACCGTTGCTTCCACGTCGTAAGGTGCTGCGACCAAAACCACCACCAGTTATAGGACTTTCACCACCACGACCTTCTAGTGCGGCTAAAGTTCTAGAGCCAGCTATGCCATCTGCTATTAGTCCATTGGATCGCTGAAATCTTATCACAGCTGCCTTAGTCAGATCGCCATAATATCCAGTGACTGGGCCATTATAATAGCCTGCGATTTGGAGATTTCTTTGCAGGGTGGCTACTTGAGAGCCGCTATTGCCTCTCCCAAGTGCCAGCGCATTACCAGCTGTACCCACAACGGCTAAGGTGAGGGCAAGGGATAGCAAGCGAAAACTTGCTTTTTTAGGGAAGTTTTTCCAATTCAGTCCTGGGAATAATTTAACTTCAGCAGGATGTGATTGAGAATATTCGTAGGCGGTGGATAGATGAAGGTATGCAAGAGTTTCCATAGTTTTAGTGCAAAATTTTTACAGAAAGTTAAAAAGTAAATACACCCAGTTGGATTTTGAATAGGCTCCATTTCCCTAGAAGGAATTCTAGGTTTACGAACCTGGAAGGCGATCTAAATCCATATCAGGGCTTGAAACTATATCCAATCTATGCTGTTGACTACTTAAGTACCATCGCCCGATGGATTCACCCAAACGGGCGATCGCATAAAAATAATGATGATGCCTGGTGATTTATACGGACAGTATTATTAGGGTAGCGATCGCTATTCCTAGCCAAATCAGAAAGCAATACCGCGTTAGCTGCAATGCTCGATGAATTTCTACTGAAGTAATCGGGTTAATCCCATCTCCCAGTAGGGGTTTGTGTTTAGCAACGCCGCGATACCAGTTTGTTCCTCCTACTTGGACTCCCAAAACTGCGGCATAGGCGCACTCACTCCAACCAGAATTAGGACTAGGATCTTTAATAGCATCCCTCTGGCACACGCTCCAAACATACCCCGGCTTTCGGGATATTAAAGCTAAAGTAATTACAGTTAATCGGCAAGGCAACCAAGTAAGAATATCTTCTAATTTGGCACTAAACCAGCCCAAATCTGTGTAGGGTGCTTCCTTGTAACCAACCATAGAATCAAGGGTACTGGCAGCTTTGTAGGCAAGGGCCAGGGGAACAGCTTCCACATGGGGTAAAAATGCTCCGACAATGGCATAAAAAAGTGGTGCCATTACTCCATCGGTGGCGTTTTCTGTTATGGTTTCCAAAACAGCGCGGAGGATTTCTGATTCTGATAAATTTTCAGTATCGCGTCCTACATATTGACTCAATTTGGAACGCGCAGTGATAATATCGCCTGAATTTAGAGGTTGCAATACATCTTCAGCTGCGGCTCGCAAACTGCGACCAGCGAAACAACTGGCAAGTAAAATACTCTCTAGAGCAATTCCGATAAAAAGATGTAGCGAGTGCGCGGCTTGAACAATTAACCACCCTACAAAGTAGCTGCCTAAATTTAGCCCGATTGCGAGAATAATTCCCGCCCATCGCAGTGCGAGGGGATGCTGCCATATTTTGAAGACTATTTGGGTATAGCGAGAAATTATCCAGCCCATGACTCGTACTGGATGAGGCCATCCCCAAGGATCGCCGATGATGTAATCAATACTGGCAGCGATCGCTAAAACAACAAACAGCGATGGGTCAGCAGTCATTGGTTCCTAGTTTCTAGTCTCCAATTTATTTAAGAATGACTAATGACTAATGACTAAACAACAAAACTGGTTTCTTCCCCTTGGGCTGCTTGCCAGCTACGAGCGTCATAGTATAAGTCTGCCAATGTAATACTGTACAACGCTTCTTTAAGTTTTTGGTGCAATCTGTGCCAAAGAGTAAATGTTACCCAATCTTCCGCAAGCTCTGCGTCTGGAGTGTGACGAGGTAGCGGTTCAATTGTTTCGCCTACTGCTTCTAATATTTGTCCGAGAGAAATTTTTGCAGGTTCGCGGGACAGTTGATATCCCCCATGAGCGCCTCGAACTGAGTTGACTAAACCAGCTCGTCGCAATTCTATCAACAATTTTTCCAGATAGGGTGCGGGGAGGTCTTGCCGATGCGCGATCGCTTTTACTGAAGTCGGTCTATACCCTGGTTGTAAACTTAAATCCAGCAGTGCCTTTACACTGTAGTGTCCGCGAGTTGTCAGCTTCATACTGGTAAAAAGGGTATTGGGAAAAAATGATTGGGGATAATGACTTGGAAATTAACACTTGCCATTCCCCATTCCCCGTCCCCCATTCCCGGTTCCCCTACATCCTACACTCTTTAATCTTTTTTCACATTGATGCTTTCAAAGGAACAACCATCATGGACTTACCTGAGTTGTTCACAAGGTACAGATATTTATACTTATTCAACAGTCTGATAAAAAAAGTTCTCCTTTAAGGAATACAAATATATTGAATTAATAAAGCGATATCTGTATGATATAGTTTTATGAGCTGATATAAAGCTAAGGTTTTTTATTCTTAGCTACTGTCAAGCTAAAGCACCATGCCCGCCCTCTATTACTTACTTCTCGTTGCAAGTTGATGAATAAAAAGAAAAAAATCGAAACTCTAACTGGTGAGACGCTAGTCAAGAAAGTTAAAGAGTTAGAAAACCTCAGCAAAGAAGAAAAGGCAAGAGCCTGCGGCTACTACACCGTTACAAAAAGCGGCGTAGAGCGAGTAAATATGATGAAGTTCTTGAATGCCCTCATTGATGCGGAAGGGATTGAGTTAGACGGCAAACAAAACGGCAATGGACGAGGAGGCCGCAGTGCCAGCTATAGAATCAGCGTCCAGTCTAACGGTAATTTGCTGATAGGCTCTGCTTACACTAAACAGATGGGTCTCCAATCTGGGGATGAGTTTGAAATATCTCTGGGACGGAAACATATTCATCTGCGACAACTTGACCGGGAAGAAGGAGACTTAGACGAAGAATTAGAAGAGGCATCCTGATTCACGGAGTCGTTAGTCATTAGTAAAAACGCCTGACGAATGTAGAGACGTTGTATGCAACGTCTCTATACCCGGTTAAGGCAATATGTAAATTGGCTTTTGCAGGAGATGCGGTGGGAGCGGCCTGCAAAAGCTAGTTATTCGTTATCAGTCGCAACTTCATGACTAATAATTAACTTAAGCAGTTTTCTTGAGCGGCGGTAAATTTAACTCTTTCGGCAGTGTCACAGGGAGATAGCGACGCAATGTTTTGCGAGTAGCGGCGACACTGCACGCCAAAGCAATTCCATCTTTTTCCAAGACACCTAATACATGATGAGGATTATCCGGGTCAACAACTGGTAACTGGTGGAGTCCCCGCGCCGCCATCCGGTCTAAGGCATCAGCCACAGGTTCATCAGGAGTTGCATAGAGAATTTCAGTTGTGCAGATATCAACAATCGACTGATAAGCCAAATCGTCGGTCAAATTGGTAGAGACGCTGCTTAAAACGCTGGTTTGAGCTGAGGAAATTACAGGCGATCGCGCTACAGACATCGCTCGATTAATATCCTGTAAAGTGACAATACCAATTAACTGCTGGGTGTCGTCAATCACTAAAGCACTACGAGAACGACTATTAGTTAAAGCCAAACCTGCCTCTAAAACTGAAGAAGAAGCAGCCAGCATCAAACAGGGTGTTTGCATTGCTTCTGCAACTGGCAATGAAGTTAAGATTTCCTGTTGATAAAGGTCTTTTTCCACATTAATATCCAGCTGCTGGATGTTTTGACCTTTGGTTGGCGCTGGCTTGAGTCGATCCACCAACCAGACACTTAAGCCGACTGCTGCCATCAGCGGCAAAACAATCCGGTAGTCCCGCGTTAGCTCAAACAGTAGCAGAATCGATGTCAGGGGCGCTCTGACACTGCCTGCAAGGACTGCTGCCATCCCCACCATTGCATAAGCAGGTGGGGCGGCAATGTGGGCGGATGCAGGCGCTAACACTGCTGCCAAAATTTTGCCGTAAGCTGCCCCCACCGAGGCACCCAGGAACATCGCCGGGGCAAAGATGCCGCCCACCAAACCACTACCCACGCTAATCGCTGTCAGCACTAGCTTAAATACCAGCAGAGTAAGCAGTAACCCCAAAGAAAAATCAACATCCTGAAGCATGGCGGCAATGGTTTCATAGCCGATGCCGAGAATTTGCGGTAGATGTAAAGCCACTAAGCCGAGACTTGCACCGCCAATTACCGGACAAAGCGATCGCGGCACCCTTTGCATCCATTCAAAACCGACAATTTGCCCGCGAAAGAAACGCCGCGACAGTTGAATTGACTGGGTGTAAGCTAGCGATACCAAACTCGCTAATATACCCAGTCCCATATAAAGAGGTAATTCTAGGGGACTGCGGACTTCATATACTGGCAAAGTGAAAGCTGCTTGACCGCCCAATCCAATCTGAGCAATCAAAGATGACACAACTGCTGCTAGCAACACCACGCTGACTGCTGAAGTGGCGAAAGTCGTTCCCAGCACCACTTCTAAGGCAAAAAATACCCCAGCAATCGGTGCATTAAATCCAGCCGCAACACCAGCAGCTGCCCCTGCACCCAAGAGTAACTGCTGCCTCTCTCTGGAAACTTGCAGCACTTGACCCAACAGCATCCCAAAATTAGCACCAATCTCCGCGCTAGGCCCTTCCGGCCCCAACGAGGCTCCCGTACCCAAGGAAACAGCAGCTGCGACCATCTTCGTAACTGGTCGCAGGGGTAACACTTCTTTCGCGCCTTGTGTAGCAGCAATTAGTGAGGAAATGTTGGGGCCAAAGTCAGGCCAAGCAAGCCGCATTAATCCAACAATTAATCCGCCAATTGTAGGAACGCAAGCTAGAGTCCACGCACCCCAGCCGGAGATTAAGCCCATCAAATTCTCCAGCATCAAGCTGTGAATCAGATGTATTAAGTAGTGAAATGTAACTACACCCATTCCTGTACCTGTGCCAATTAAGACAGCCAGGAGGAGAACCACCGTTTCCGGTGAGGGTTGGATGTGGTTGATAACGTGAGTAACGCGGGACGCAGGGGACGCAGGTGCGGATGATTCCGGCAGCAGGACATCTGACGAAGTAGTGGCGGTCATTGAGGAGGTTTGGGAGTAAAAATGAGAAGAAGCTTAATTTTTATTTATAAATCTCATTCTAACCGCGAGTTATCAGCTATAAGCTATAAGCTATAAGGTTTTTATTGAAAATGGGAATTGGTTTATTTTAAGGTGCGTAAATATACTCACAGGCTTAAAGAAGCCTGCGAAGGCAGGCTTCTTTTGCGTAGCCGCGACTCTAGTCGTTAGGCTTCTTTGTAATTAACAGCCAACCCTCTGCCTTGTTAATCGATTTCACACCCTGGAATTTCAGCTTGTCAAAGGTGGGTTGGTCAACTAATAAATAAGGTGAAGGTGCTGTTTTCCAAAGTTGTTTGAGTTGTTCTGGTGTATTGGGGATGACTTGGCGATCGCTATAAAAATTCAGAGAAGGACGTTCATCGGGAAAAGATGTATAAATCTTTTCCCCGATAGGAGTGCCGCGCTTAACTATGGCAGCAACGGGTTTAACAGGATATTGTTCTGCCAACTCCCAAACCCAGTGAGAGGATGTCATAAATATCGTCAGCGTCACATAGGTTCCCCAAAACAAAATTGCGATGAATTGCAGATTTCTTCGGGACACTAAAAATGCTGCTACAAGTAAAGTCATAGCAGCAGATGCCAGCACCAGTGACAAATGCCAGTCTAGTTTGGGAGCGAAAACCGCAAAATAAATACTCCCAACAATAGCAACTAAACCCATCACTGTTAAACAAGGTGTCCAAAAGCGGGGATAAGATTGACTGCTGGGCCAGTACCAAACTTCAGCTAGTTTTGCACCACAGAATAAAGCTAATGCTGGGTAAATTGGCAACACATACCAGGGAAGTTTGGTTCCCATCACCGAGATGGCAACTAAATAAACACCACCCCATATCAATGCTAATTTTGCCCAGCTTGAAGTGCGATTTTCCCAGGCGAGGCGAACCCCTTGGGGAAAGAAGAGTAACCAAGGCCATGCGTATTTTAAAATTTCCAGCAAGTAGTACCAGGGAGGCCCAGCATGATTCTCGACTGGTATCCAAATCCGCTGCAATGATTGATTGAAAATGCCGATGTTGATAAACATCTGCTGGTAGCGCCACAGTTGGGCAGCATACCAAGCGGCAACTGGCGCACTGCCAAGCAGCAAACCGCCCCAGAGATAGGGAGAGGTGAGCAGTCTAGGAGTATCCCAAGCCAAAAATATTAACGCGATCGCGCCCAGCAATAATCCCAGAATGCCTTTAGTCAGGCAAATCAGCCCAAACCCCACTCCGGCACCCAGTGCATAGCGCAAGTCTCGACGACTTCGCAACACGCACCACATCATAAACATCAAAAAGCACAACACCGCCCCATCCAACATCGCCAGTCGCCCATGACGCACCACTGGTACTAAAGTTAGATAAGTCAAAGCTGAGAAAAGAGCTGGAATGCGTTGCCGAAATAATTCCCGACCAATTCCATACAGCAGTGGCACTGAGAAGGCTGTTAGCATTGCCCCAGGCAAGCGCGATGTCCACTCATTGATACCGCCAACCTTGTAAGCTCCGGCAATTAGCAGATGCACCAGAGGCGGCTTATTTAGATATTCTGTACCAGATAGCGTCGGATAAAGCCATCGCCATGAGCCTGCTGGTGCCTGCAAAATTTCACGCGCAACCTGAGCAACTGTACCCTCATCCCAATCTCGCAAAGGTAGTCCGCCCAAATTAATCCCAAACAAGACAATAGCCGCTAGGAGCAACCCCAAAACCCAAAGCCACTCAACCCATCTGTCAGCTCCAATAATCTTGTTTTTTGAACGGCCCCAAGCAAAAGTTTGACGATCCATATTTAACAACGCTCGTGCTATCTAGCGGCAATCAGAAGCAACTTCCTGCGATCTAACTCTTTAAATCATCTGATGAGGATCGCCTATAGCAATTCCAGGGTTAGGTGCCATACATCTGTAGGGATATGGCATTGCCATGTCCCTACCAACATGGACTGAACGTCAGAACCGCGATATATTCCACCCAACTGAGAAACGCTATAGTAAGTTTCCATCTACTATTAAAGGTTGCATAAATCTATAAATAGAGCCGTATTTTCTATCTTAAAGCGGCGCGGCAAGACTTCTGTTAGGCATACAGCAATAATGTATGGAAATGCTATCGGGGAACTAAATCATGTTTAATCTAGTCTAAATTATGCAAGAAAATCAACTTCACGAGGTTTGTATATGGGTGCGAAACTATCAATTAGTCGTGCTGCTTTGGTAGCTGTTGTTTTGGGAACCACTTTGGGGGGAGGCTTTTGGGCTGGTCAAGCTACTACACAGCGTGAATATCAACCCCGGATGCGGTCTGCACTGGCAAATTTGAAAGAAGCTAAAACCCATTTGGAAAAAGCTTCTATCGATAAAGGAGGTCATCGGGCAGCAGCGCTACGTTTAACAAATCAGGCAATTACAGAAGTTAATAGAGGAATTGAATACGACCAACAAAATCCTAGGCGCTAAAGTGCTAACTGTTTTTAAAGCGATTAGGGATATGAAATATAGCAATCCTATTTAAGTAAGTTGTGAATGAGTATTCGCCCTGGTGTAGGGACACGGCACTGCCGTGTCCCTACAGGGGTTCACGAATCATTTAAGATTGCTATAAAGGGGTGGGGAACTGGAAAAAAGCATAAATTGGGGGATGAAATCTCTGATTTAGCGGGGGTTCATCCCATTATTTATTTAGTTGAAAAATATAAAATTTACTGCTTTAACGGACGCAATCTGAACTAAGAGTTAATTACTAAAAGATAAAAACCAGCTTTAGCTGCCACGCTTCCGCCTGTCGGGTAATTTCAATCTGACGAATGAATTCTCGAAAGTAAAATCTTCGCTCTGATTCTGATAAGTCTAGCCAGAATTGGGGGATGGAAACTGCTTGCGCGATCGCTTGCAAATTTACTGGCGGCAAACTCGCTAACCTTCCTTGTAGTTGAGATATTTCTGTGCGAAGTTTGTAGGCGCGTATATCTGCTGTTTCTGAATCCAAAATGCCATTAGTAGTTAAATTAGGCAATTGAGCTAAAATATCTTGTTTTGTAGCAATTTGACTTGTAATTGCGCTCTTAATTCCATTCATATTTGGTACATTCATCCCCGCTACTGCAAGAGGTAAATCCTGACAAATTCTCTCAATAGTCTCTTGCAAAACTTGCTCGTAGGAAATTGCACCACATTTAGGCTGTTTGTTGCACTTGGTTGGACGCAAATAGAGATATTCTCCCTGTTTGCCACGAGTTGTAACGCGAGTTATCGTCATCGGTGACTGGCACTCCCCACACACAACCAACCCCGCCAAAGAACGATTTGCACTGGCTGTGCGAGGTGGCAAATGGCGGTTACGGCGTATTAGTCGGTCAATCTGTGCGGCTTCTTCCCTGGTAACAATGGGGACATGAGTATCTGAGAGAACCTGACCATTTTGATAAGCTGTGTCACCCCGATAAACTGGGTTAGAGAGCCAGCGTTGTCCGGTAGATACGGAAATTTTCTTACCGTATTTCTTTTCTAGATACCGCACCGCACCGCGCAGAGAACCGTAGAGTAGATATTGTTCAAAAAAATCTTTCACCACAGGCGCTGCACTGCGGTCAAGTATGTAACGGTCTTTACCTCGCTTATAGCCGTAAGGAGCTTTCCCCGGCCCCGGTGAAGCTTTGAGTCGCCGCTTCGCGTGTCCTTTACGGAGGCGGCGCGATCGCTGGCTTTCCTGAATTTCTTTTAATAATTGGAGCGGTGTTTGATTATACCCTACTGATTCAGTGGTGATGAGCTTGATGCCGAGAGATTCAAGATTGGAGATGCGATCGCATACTTCATCAACCGAGTCTCCCAATTCTTCTAACCGTCGAATCAGCAGATATTCGGCAGGTTCTGCTCGGCAATCTTTTAACAACTGTTGCAGCTGATCCCGACCTCCCAAATCTTGATAAACCCGATCCACCTCCCAACCCCACACATTCGGATTAGGTGTTGATTCCAACAATGGATCGCTGTACAAATACGCAATAATATTCATTGCAGTAAGGCGGCAAGGTGCTTTAGTATACTAAAAACACGATACAAGTCATTTCCTCGCCGGATTGAAAAATCATAGGACATATCGTATTGCGGTGTATCTTGTTTGATCAGCTTCAGAAAAATGAAATGGCTGCCATTTGTGACAAATCCAAAGCACGGTTTTTTCTGGTTAGGGTTGCCTAACATATAAGCTAGAGCTTGGGGTATCCCTGCGTCTAGGGATAAGCTACTACGTTTAGACTCAATGACGAATATCCACAAATGGTTTCCTAAAACTAGAACATCAATATCTCCCTTAATAACTTTATCCTCATCTTCGACAAATATTTCTACTCCTTTTTCTCCGTCTATTTCAAAAGGAGGCTGATAAAAACCTGCCAATTCCAGCCGCGGAGACAGTACCACCATTTTGACGATACTTTCTATCATTTGCTGGCGTTCAATCAAATGAAGAAAGTTGCTTTTAATACGGTCTAAAGTTCGGTTTTCTAGATCGGATAGTTCGGGCAAATCAGCTAACCATTCGGTGAAAAATTTGTCATTATTCACCCGTTGTAAGTCAAATTTATCTATCAGATATCCGATGGTGATTTTAGAGGATGTTTGAAAAGTTCCGAGGGGTCAAATTTTATGCCAGTTGCCTCACCATGATCCGGATCATGGCAAGGTAGATCAATGTCTCCGATGTTTCTGGCAATAGCTCATAA